>JAFAXJ010000459.1 GCA_019241095.1 Verrucomicrobiota bacterium
ATCCCGATCTTGGCAACAAGCAAGCTGGGCCCGGAGGTATGGCTTGGCGGTGCCTGCTGCATATTTGCCAGTCTTGGATTTTACCAAACCGGAATCAACGCCTTTTTCGTTTTCCTGGTTGTCGAGTTCGCTTTTCTGCAACTGAACCGCGTTGCCGTGAACAAGCTGCTGAGCTTGCTCCTGTTCAGAATGACGCAAGTCAGTGCCGGTCTCTTATTCTATATCCTGCTTTCACGAACGCTGGTCAGAGGCGCTTACAACAAACAGCATTTCACGATCATAACGAAATTAAGTCAGATTGGCATAATCGCTCGCAACTGGAACGAGGCGTGGCATTTCATTTTGGGGTCACTCACCCACACTCAACGCTTGATCTTTTTGACACCTGTTTTCTTGGGAGCACTGTTGCTGTTTAGCATCGGCCTCTCCTATTTGCGATTCCTTCTCTCCAGGAAAGCTGGCAAGTTGGTGACTATCCCGCTGTTAGTCTCAGTCCTTATACTACCTATTTGCTGGATTGCTGGATCTCTCGGCCCAGTGCTATTGCCAGTGAACGCTATTATCACATTGCCGAGAATACACGTAGGATTAGGATCTCTCCTTTCATCGTCCTTTGTACTCATCTACGCGTTGCTCTCCAGGATAGGTCTCAACCCTAAATGGCTTTCCCTACCTTTTGGAATCCCGGCGTACACAATGATCATGTTTGCTTCTCTGTTTGGGAACGCTCTCAAGGAGCAAAAACAGTTCGAAGACCGAATCGCGACAGAGTTGCATTCGGATATTCGCCAGATTTCAAGCACCCGGCCTGTCGATCACGTGATAATGCAAGGGACTTTGGCTTATGCTCCGACAATTCGCAAAGCAATGGATCGATACAAGCTCTTGCGCTTCCTGGTTTCGATAGACTTCCGCACCGATCGCAACGAAGGAGGATATCTTCACAACAAGCTGCGGTATTACGATTTTGACAGACCGCCTGCATATTCGGACGAAACCAGGTCTGCGATCTTGCGGCAGACCGATGCTATGATCCCGTTGCGTTTCACCGAATATTATAAACTGTACGTCGTTCAAAATTATTTGGTCATTAACTTTACGACGAGGACGTAAGGAGGTTCCCGTATCTTCAGTTATCCGAGCGATATGGGGTTTATGTCGAGCTCGCAAGGACAAGAGATTGGAATTGTAGGATTTATATGACGCCATCTCCAGATTCTGAGAACAGCAGCTTTAAGCTTTCGGCAGAAGGAACTCAGAGATCAACTTGGAAATGACAGCAAGTAAGTACGCAGGCGTATGGCAAAGCTTATGTCCATTGCGAATGCTGTTATGCGGGATCGCTCTGGCGATTGTTTTAGGGATGCTCGGTTTACATTTCGGGCTCGTTGGCATCGGCCAGTGGAGCTTTGACGAGTTCTCAGTGATTAGCTCCTATCGGGATCAAGGGTTGAGTGCATTTGCGAGCCGTTTGTGGAGGTGGAGTCCTCGACCAATTTCTGAGATTCTGATCTGGATTTATGGCTGTCTGGTAAATTGGACGCATCGCCCGCTGGTAGGACTATTTCTGGGGTTATTATGGCTGACACTACTATCCTTGCCGTTGATCTCATTCGTTCAGATTCAAAAACAGTCTCCCACGAATCCAAGGTCGTTGCTGTTCCTTGCTCTCTTTAGTTTTGGCCTGATCGCTTTTTTCCTATTAGGACATAATCTCGGATCTTTGTTCTACTCTCCCGTCATTTCCGCCGCTTACTTAACGACTCTCAGCGGCATAACTCTCTGCTTCTTCCAAATTGTTTTTGATCTTACTGAGCGTAATGAAGGTCGAGTGATAGCATCGCTCGCCCTTATTACCGCTGGAGCGAGCAGTGAAACAGGCGCGGTCTTTGCAATCATATTTGGCCTATTATCCTTGAATCGGCTATTTGGCGGAAGAATGTGCGGATGCTCTTGTGAACGGCATGTGCTCTGGTTTTGTGTACCGGGCTTAGTCGGAACTGCCGTGATTTGCCTTTTGATCTTAAATCGTCAGAATACACAGGAAGCGTTGTTTCCAACGAGAGAATATCACAATATTGTCACCAGTTTGAGGGCCGGAGCTGCCCAGTTGATTCAGGAATTCTTAACTATTGGAAATAGACTGAGCACTCGCGGCATCTTTTTCACCCTCCTGCTTAAGGCATGTTTATTTATAGGGTTCCGATATTGCTGGTTAGCCGGTGGCGTTAGTGTTCTACCCAAGCAAAGATTAGCTCTCTTAATTCTAGCAATAATAGGCACCGCATACATTTCGGCTGTGGCTTCGTATTATGGATATGGCGGGTTAACTAATGGCTGGCATCAAGAAATGCGGCAATGTCTTATTATCATGTTGGTTGCCAGCATCGCTTTATTTTCCTGTCACTATCAGGATTCGAATCTGTCTAAAAAAAAATGTGAGTGGATCGCATCAGTAGCTTTTTGTATAGCCATGGGCCTTGCTGTACCAGAGCGATGGAGAGGTCTGGTTTTCGATTACAGAAACTACTCGGCCTGTGTTGAGAGTCGCATTGAATCGTGGAACTCTGGTTTGTCAGATAGTAAATCAATG
>JAFAXJ010000369.1 GCA_019241095.1 Verrucomicrobiota bacterium
CAACTTTGCGGTCTTTGGTCTGGGTCGATCGGCAATGCTGCCGGCCGTTTTCATCTCTGAAAAAGGCGGTCCAAATCTCTGATCCGCGCCGTCTGGTAATCGATGCCATGATGGATAACAGAACGGATAACATATGGGGAAGTTTAAGGAGATGTCACAAAATCTCTCCTGGCTCTTATTTAGCTGATTCCCAGAGGGTTACCCCTCCAGAAAGCACCAAGTCGTGGGTTCGAATCCCGCCGGCCCGATTTTCAAACTGGGTTCAAAGTCACGAAAAAAATCGATCCCTCACGCAGAAAAGCTGAGAGTACCAGGGCTGATTATATAATGCCCCTGAATAGGCTTAACCAGGGTCGGTTTTCCCGGATTGTTTGCTCCAGCCCCATCATTGAAGTGCTGGCGTATGGTCTCTGCTTCTCCAGGGCGCACTCCCTGGTCCTTCGACTCGCTCGGGTCCCTTGTCTGCTGGCTCCTTTCATTCTTGACCTGGCCTGCTCTGGATTATTTGTTGCGAGTAAATGACCAAATCCCGTATTATCCTTGACAAAGACTTCACCCTTGCTGCCTTGGATCGCCGCATTTTCGGCACCTTCGTCGAACACCTCGGCAGATGTGTTTATGAAGGTATTTTCGAGCCGGACCACCCCACTGCCGACGAGCATGGCTTCAGAAAAGACGTTTTGGATCTCGTCAAGGAACTCGGGCCGACGATTGTTCGCTACCCGGGAGGTAACTTTCTCTCAGGGTACAATTGGGAAGATGGCGTAGGTCCCAATCGGCCAAAACGGCTGGATCTGGCCTGGTTCAGCACGGAAACAAATCTTTTCGGCACAAACGAGTTCATCCAGTGGTGTCGCCTCGCGTCCGTCGAACCGATGCTCGGCGTTAACCTTGGCACACGAGGAGCAGATGAGGCGCGCAAATTTCTCGAGTACTGCAATTTTGCAGGCGGAACCGCGCTCAGTGACTTGCGTAAAGAGCACGGTTTTCCTGAACCCCACGGCGTGAAATTCTGGTGTCTCGGTAACGAAATGGATGGTCCTTGGCAGATCTGCCGTAAGACAGCGGCCGAGTACGGCAGAATAGCCACGGAAACTGCAAAATTAATGCGCTGGATTGATCCATCGGTCGAACTGGCTGCCTGTGGGAGTTCTGCACGTTTCCTGACCACCTTCGGAGCCTGGGAACACGAGGTGCTTCAACATACTTTCGAGTATGCCGACTTTCTCTCGATCCACCTGTATTTTGATAACCAGTTCAACGATCCCAAGGAGTTCTTTGCCAGCCCAGATTTGATGGACCTATATATTAAGGAAGTCATCTCTGTGTGCGACGGCGTTGCGGCAGAAAGAAAGTCTACAAAGAGAATGATGCTTTCTTTTGATGAGTGGAATGTCTGGTACAAAGCTCGCGGTGGCAGATTTTCAAGGCAACCGAATTGGCCTGAAGCACCTCATTTGCTTGAGGAAGTATACGATTTGCAGGACGCGCTCGTAGTGGGCGGCGCTCTAATCACGTTATTGAATAACGCGGATCGCGTAAAGGCGGCTTGCTTGGCACAACTCGTCAATGTGATCGGTCCGATAATGACCGACAAAGGCGGCCATGCCTGGCGGCAAACGATTTTCTTCCCTTTCAGCCAAGTTGCGAACTTAGCAAAAGGAACCGTTTTGCGGCCTATTGTTCATTCTTCCAAGTACGAGACGATAACAGCGGGAGAAATAGCGCATGTATCAGCCAGTGCCGTTCAGCGCGACGAGCATGAGCTTGCTGTGTTTATTCTGAATCGGGATTTAATAAATCCGATTAGCATGGAGCTTGATCTCCGTAGCTTCGGGCAGGTAGAGAAGATCGAAGCCTATGAATTAACAGGGAAGGATCTCCTGTCGACCAATACTCGCGATAACCCAAATGCTGTCAGACCCATGGTAAACACAACTGCAGCGATCGAAAAATTCGGGGTCAGAATCGATCTGAAAACACAGTCTTGGAACGTGATCCGCATTGTTTTGCGCGGAGGTGGGTAGATCGGTTGTTCCGATTAACTATAAGAAAAAACGTTGGGCATTTTGCCGGACTGCCTCCATATTGGGCACTCTCGGAAATCGGGGCGTAGCTTAGCTTGGTAGAGCGCCTGGTTTGGGACCAGGAGGTCGCGTGTTCAAATCACGCCGCCCCGATCCAGCGTGAAGATGACCCGCACGGAGTTGCTGTGACAACCGGGTCCCGTCAATACCGAAGACTTTGAACCGCGGTTCGCGGCAGGGCTAATGCGTTTGGACCGGCCTTCGGCGATGCGCGCTTTGGCTGCCTGCCTTGATCGCTAGAAATCAGGGAAAATCGTGGCAAGGTTCCGTACTGGTAATGGTTGGCAAGGATCAGGCAAACGGTGGCGATGCAGTGCGTTTCGACGTATTGAGCCTTTTCCCTCAGATATGTGAGGGGGTCTTTGAGCATAGCATTTTGAAAAAGGCGCAAGAGAACCGGCTTGTTGCAATTCGATGTCTCAATATACGGGACTGGACCTCTGATAAGCATCACATAACCGATGAACCTCCTTACGGCGGCGGACCAGGGATGGTGATGAAAGCAGAACCGATTTTTGCCGCAGTTGAAGCTATACGAAGCGAACAATCTCGCATCATTCTGCTGACACCCAGTGGACATGTTTTTTCCCACCAAGTCGCGAGAAGGCTCAGCTCCGAAAAGCACCTGGTATTCATTTGTGGCCATTATGAGGGAGTTGATCACCGAGTAGCCCAATATTTGGCTGACGAGGAAATATCAATCGGAGACTACATTGTTTCGAATGGCGCAATCGCTGCGACCGTCATTATCGATGCGGTCGCCCGTCTTATACCAGGTGTTCTTGGGGATAGCGAGTCAGCCGAAGAAGAATCTTTCGCGCAAGGTCTCCTTGAGTATCCTCAGTATACTCGACCCTCCATTTTTCGAGGCTGGAAAGTTCCAGAGATCTTGTTATCGGGCGATCACACGGCAATTCGGTGCTGGCGAATGATGAAAGCGCGAGAAAAGACGAACGAGCGACGTCCGGATTTGTTGAAAGATTCCTGATCGGTGAAAATCAGAAACAAGGAATCTCGAAGTACTCGTTCCCGCCGAATAGGGATTGTCGCGGGATTGTTCGTAGCGGTTGTATTCGGTCTGTTTCTGTTAGCAGGCTTTTATTTTACCTGGGCTTCGACCTTTGACTTAAAGGAAGTCGGCAAAATACCTGAACGATCCCTGGTGTATGACATGGATGGCAAGGTATATAGCCGTTTGTATGGCGAAAATCGCGTGCTGATCGATTCAGACAAGGTGACGCCCTTCTTCAAACAGGCGCTGTTAGCGCGCGAGGATACCCGGTTTTACCAGCATCATGGTATCGATCCTGTCGGTGTCTTTCGGGCCTGCCTTAGTAATCTAACGCATCTTTCGGTAAGGGAAGGCGGAAGCACTATTACTCAGCAACTCGCTCGAAATAGCTTCTCGTTGGGCGGTAGGAATCTCAGTCGCAAAGTTCTGGAAGCGTTTCTTGCGTTCCGCATCGATTCCAGTTATTCGAAAGAGCAAATTCTCGGTTTTTATGAGAATCGGATTTATTTCGGTTCGGGCCTTTACGGGCTTGAAACAGCCAGCCAAGCTTATTTCGGGAAGTCTGCCTCTAAATTAGATCTGTCCGAAGCAGCCTTGCTCGCCGGGCTCATTCGGAGTCCAAATCGTTACTCCCCAATAACCAACTACCAGGGGGCGATCCAGCAGCGCAACGAAGTACTCGATCGCATGCAGGAACTGAAAATGATTACGCCTA
>JAFAXJ010000610.1 GCA_019241095.1 Verrucomicrobiota bacterium
TAAATTCGTGGAATAATCTACCGGATAATCAGAGGCGCTGGATTGGGTGGATGAATAACTGGGACTACGGTGGTTCGATACCGACTTCCCCTTGGCGCAGCTCAATGAGCATTCCGCGTGATGTAAGCCTGAAGCCCATCGACGAAAAGGTTCAACTGATCCAGACACCTATCCGGGAACTGCGCGAACTCCGCGAAGGAGAAAGTTATAGTAGTCATGATGGTTTAATTACCGCTGGCACTACTGCCCTTGCCACCCACGGTAAAGCCTTAGAAATTATCGTCGAGTTCCAGGTCGGTACGGCGTCCCAGTTCGGCCTGAAAGTGCGCACTGGCACTGGCGGTGAAGAGACGCTTGTGGGCTACGATGCACCGGGAGGTGAAGTCTTCGTGGATCGGACCAATTCAGGCCAATCGTCCTTCAGCGACCTATTCGCAGGCCGCCAAACGGCTCCGTTGTCAGCAAAGAACGGGCGCGTGAAGCTGCACATCTTCGTCGATTGGTCTTCCGTTGAGGTCTTCGCAGACGATGGACAGACCGTCATTACAGATCAGATCTTCCCGATGCCCAGCAGTGACGGGCTAGCGCTGTTCGCGAATGGCGGCGACGCCAAGCTCGTTTCGTTGCACATCTGGCCACTGCGATCGATCTGGGGCAGTCAGTAGAGTTGGTAAGTATGCTCTGGAAGGCTGGCTAGCTTTGCGTGCCAGAGTTATGAGCAAAGGCAACGAATGTGGCTTCTCAAGAATGAAATGCAGCCTTGCTGTGAATCGAAGCTCGTCTGAGCGGTTGATTTTCATCGGCAAACTTCTGTCTGGGCGCCTTCGTGCAAAGCTGTTTCAAAAACATCGACTTCTCACGTTAAAAAGATATTCTGGAGGGACCTCAGGTTGGTCCCTCTTTCAACTTCCCCCACATTGTCCCCGCTACATGAACATGAAAACCTACAAATCAATTCCGTTTGGAGTAAAGACGTCCATTTGTCTTCTTTTTTTTACGGGGCTCGCAACCCCGGTTTTTGCGCAAAAAAAGCTTAATACCGTTGCTGTGACGGTTGGCGACCTTGGTAATCCATTTTTCGTCCAGATCGCGCATGGAGCACAGGCTGCTGCTAAGAAGATCAATCCAAGCGTTAAGTTCCAGTCCGAATCCAGCAACTACGATGTAAACAATCAAACCAACCAGATGGATAACTTCATTGCATCCGGGGCCAATCTTATCCTTTTGAATGCCGCAGACAGTAAAGGGATTGCTCCAGCCGTCCTGCGCGCCAAAGCCGCCGGCGTCACCGTGGTGGCTGTAGACGTGGGTGCGGAAGGAGGAGTGGACGCAACGGTCACTTCCAACAACAAACAAGCGGGCCAATTGGACGGCAAATTTGTGGCGGATCGGCTTAAGGGCAAAGGGCAGATTGTCATTGTCAATGGCCCTCCAGTGACGGCAGTGACCGATCGGGTGGCTGGTTTTCTTGAGGAAATTAAGAAATCTCCGGGTATTAAGATCGTTTCTCAGGATCAGAACGCCGGGGGCAGCCGGGATGGCGGTCTTCGGGTGATGACAGATCTCTTAACTGCTTTTCCAAAAATCGATGCTGTGTTTGCGATTAACGATCCGACCGCCATCGGTTGCGATTTGGCTGCCAAGCAGGCACAAAGGAAAGATTTCTTCATCGTAGGGGTCGATGGAGCACCGGACGTGGTGCCTTCCCTCAAAGACAAGGACAGCCTGATTGCAGCCAGTGCAGCGCAGGATCCCTACACCATGGCAGGCAAAGCGGTCAATATTGGCTACGATGTTATGAATGGTAAGAAACCGGCCCAGGAACTGACCCTCATCCCTGTAGACCTGATCACTAAGGACAATGTCGACCAGTACAAAGGCTGGACCAAGTAGCACTGATCGGCCGATCCTGGAAGTGCGCCAGATTTGTAAGAGCTTTCCTGGCGTACGAGTGCTGAAGAACGTGAATCTGAGCATCTGGCCCGGGGAAGTGCACGCTTTCATGGGTGAGAACGGCGCCGGGAAGAGCACGCTCATGAAGATCCTGGCTGGGGCCTATCGCCCGGACTCGGGTGAGATTCTACTGGACGGCAAGCCGGTCCAGCTTCGAACGCCCCACGAAGCGCGCCGGGCGGGGATCGGCATCATCTACCAGGAACTAACGGTCGCACCAAATCTGACTGTTAGCGGCAATGTTTTTTTGGGCTCAGAACTAAAGCGTTTTGGGTTCACGAAAGACACCGCCAAGATGGATCGGAAAACGCAGGAAGTTTTGGATCGGCTCGGTGCGAGATTCAAAGCCACCCAGCGTGCTGCCCATCTTGCGGTTGCCGAGCAACAACAGGTCGAGATTGCACGTGCCTTATTCTATAAAAGTCGAATCCTCGTAATGGACGAACCGACGGCAGCTTTATCGGATCGGGAGACGGAACGGTTGTTCGCTGTGGTCCGCCAACTCCGTGCCGAAGGGCTGGCAATCATATACATCAGCCACCGCATGGCGGAGGTGTACGAGTTGGCCGACAGACTCTCTGTACTTCGAGATGGCGAGTATGTCGGCGAGCTGAAACGCTCGGAGTTTTCAGCCGACAAGGTCATTGAAATGATGGTCGGACGCAAACTTCAGGATTTTTACGAGCATACAAAGCATGCAGCTGGTCAAGCCGTTCTGGAAGTCAAAAACATGTCGGATGGCAATCGGGTGAAGGGCGCGAACTTCCAACTCCGGCAGGGGGAAGTGCTTGGCTTGGCAGGATTGGTCGGGGCGGGAAGAACTGAACTAGCCCGCTTGATCTTCGGCGCAGACAAACGCAAGTCGGGCGAGGTCTATTTAGATGGAAAGAGGCTCCAGATCGATCAGCCCATAGACGCGATCCGCGCCGGGATCGGCTATGTGCCCGAAGATCGAAAGCTTCAAGGTGTTTTTCTACAGATGTCTTCTGGAGAAAACATCACGATGAATATACTGGGGCGGTGCTCGGCGGGAGGCGTTCTCGACTTCAAAAAATTAACCGATCGGGCAAATGCAGAAGTAAAAGCGATGCGGGTCCGGACTGCGTCACTCAAACAGCGGGCCGGAGGACTTTCTGGTGGTAACCAGCAAAAGCTTTTGTTAGCTCGCTGGCTCGAAATCAATCCGAGAGTTCTGATACTGGATGAACCGACGCGAGGTGTCGACGTGGGAGCCAAAGCCGAGATTTATGCGTTGATCCAGGAATTATTAAAGAAAGGAATGGCGGTTCTTTTTATCTCCAGTGAGTTGCCGGAAATTGTGGGTGTTTGCGACCGCGTACTAGTTATGAGGGAAGGGGAAATAACTGGTGAGGTGGGAGGCGGGACGGGGGTCGAAATCACTCAACAGAACATTATGAAATTTGCAACCGATGTCGTAAAAAGCGCTTCAACCCATGACAACTGACGCTGGAATAGAGCCATCCGCTCTGGCTGCGGCAAAGCGGAAAGAATTAATCCGAACTACAATTGAGCTGGCCGGAATGCTTCCGGTTCTGATTGTAATCTGCATACTGTTCGCCCTTCTGACACCAAATTTTCTCCACGAGACAAATATCGTCAATGTCATCCGGCAGGCGTCCATTAACATCGTGCTGGCTGCTGGGATGACGTTTGTTATTTTAACAGGGGGAATCGATCTGGCCGTCGGATCGGTACTTGGATTCACCGCCGTGATCGCCGTAGCCGTTTCCCTCATCCCCGGCGTAAGTGGGTTGGCGGTTCCAGTGGCGCTGCTCGCCGGCTTGCTGGTCGGAGTGCTGACCGGCGCGACGGTTGCCTACATTGGGCTACCTCCGTTTATCGTGACCCTCGGAACCTATACCGCCATCCGTGGGGCTGCATATCTCGCCGCTGGAGGAACCACCGTTATTAACAGCAAAATCGGCTTTGCCTGGCTCGGCAATGGGTATCTTGGACCGATTCCCTGGCTGGTAATTATCGCTCTTGTAGTCATTGCGGTCA
>JAFAXJ010000631.1 GCA_019241095.1 Verrucomicrobiota bacterium
GCAGCGGGCGCGATCTTGACTCATTACACTCAAATCCAAGCCGATGACGCTTTTGACCCCAGACCTGTGTATGGAGTGATTGTCGCTCAGTTTCAGGCTTGGAAGTCAGACGATTTGATCAAAGCTTATCAACAGGCTTCTCGCAGAACCCAGGAGCGGTTCACCTCAGTTCAATACCTTTCCAAAATTCGAAATGAATACTGCCGCATCTCTGGTCCGATCGAAATAGAGTTTGGCCGCGTTTCTCTCGATCACCAACGCGCTAACGTGCCGGTCTACTTTGTGGCGGCACGTGATCAAGTGACACCTGCCAAATTCATTCTGGTGAAAGAAAACGGATACTGGCGAATAGAAAATTTCGAAATTTTCGATTCGTGGCCGCTCGGGCAACGGTTCAGCGGCACTCGCGTTTAATCCGACCGTGACGCACAGGCGTGATCACAAATCAGAGGAGATCATCTCTTTCAATTTCAGCATTCCACGGCGAATTCGCGCTTTGATTGTCCCGAGTGGTTGATTCAACTCGACTGCTATTTCATTTTGGGTCAGGCCCGCAAAAAATGCTAACTCGATTGCCTGTCGCTGCTCCTTTGACAGAAGAAGAACGGCGGAACGGATCAATTTACTTTTTTCAAGTGCATCAACTTCATCGGCCGAATCCCGCTCTGTAAAATGTACTCTTGTTTCCTTTTCCACCTGGTCTTGCAAACGGAAACGTCTTTGCGCCGACCGGAGTCGGTCGATTGACTTATTTCTGGTAAGCGTCATTGCCCAGGTCAGTGGTTTTCCCCGTGAAGGATTATACAATTTTGCTTTGTCCCAGATTTGAACAAAGACATCCTGCAGCACATCTTCGGCTTCCCTCTGATCATTCAGGATCTGTAAAGCGGCTGAATACAGAACGCCCGAAAAGCGGTCGTATAGGTCCTCAAAGCTCTTCCGGTCACCGCGGCTCACACCACGCAGTAACTCAACCTCGACTGCCTGATCGATTGAACTGTCTTCGATCATAATCGCTTTCCCGGAACTAGGAAATGTAACAAACGTCAGCGGCTGCGATCATCGTACGTGTTAGTTTCAGTTCTGACGGAACCATTTTTGCATTACTGTCACAGTTCGCTCCAAATCGGCAACTGTGTGCGCCGTGCAAAGAAATCCGGCTTCGAATGGAGATGGCGCAAAATAAATCCCATTCTTCAGGCAGTAATGGAAATAATGCCTGAAGGAATCGAGATCAGATTTGCGAGCATCTTCCAGGTTCCAGACGGTTTGCTCTGTAAAGAAGAGACAAAACATAGATCCTAGTCGGTGGAACTGATAACCTTTGTTCCTGATCACTTCGCGTATCGAACATTCAAATTCGTGTCCGAGTCGTTCAAGTGTCGCCCATCCATTGGTGCGATCCAACTCTTTCAATTGAGCTAATCCTGCACCGATGGCGAGCGGATTCCCGGACAAGGTTCCAGCCTGATATACTGGACCGTCAGGTGAAAGAAAATTCATGATTTCGGCGCGCCCACCGAAAGCACCGATTGGTAAGCCGCCTCCCATTACTTTCCCGAGGGCAGTCAAATCAGGATTGATTCCTGCCAATTGTTGATATCCTCCCTTGGCGAGGCGAAAACCGGTCATAACCTCGTCAAATATCAAGAGTGCATTTTCTTTGGTGCAGAGTTCTCGGAGTTTTGAATAGAAGCCGGCTTTAGGTAAAAACAAACCGGCGTTAGCCGGCACGGACTCCACGATTACACCAGCGATCTTGTTCTGATGCTTATCAAAAACAAACTCAAGTCTTTCAAAATCATTATAAGGGATGGTGATTGTGAGGCTCGCAAACTCTTCTGGTACACCCGCGCTATCCGGATTTCCATGGGTTAACGCTCCGCTGCCGGCTTTAACGAGCAAAGAGTCCACATGCCCATGGTAACAGCCTTCAAATTTGACCAGCAGTTTTTTCCCAGTAAATCCACGAGCTAGTCGAACGCAAGACATCGTAGCTTCAGTACCGCTGTTTACCATGCGCACCTTTTGGATCGACGGTACCCAGGCGCAGATCAAGCGCGCCATCTCGACTTCACCAGGATGAGGTATCCCAAAGCTCAATCCGCGGCCGGCTGCATCTCGAACGGCCGCGATGACTACCTCCGGCGAATGCCCAAGGATCGCCGGACCCCAAGTCCC
>JAFAXJ010000151.1 GCA_019241095.1 Verrucomicrobiota bacterium
GGCAAGACCGCCGCGTTCGCGCTGCCAATCTTGACCCGTTTGAAAAAAAGGGGCGCCCCGCGATGCCTGGTTTTAGAGCCTACACGAGAACTGGCCATCCAGGTCGAAACGGCTTTCCAATATTATGCGCGGTTTACCGATATTGAGATTGGGGTGTTTTATGGCGGCGTCGGATATGAACTGCAAAGAAAAAGTTTGCAGTTCGGGTTGGATGTCTTCGTAGCAACGCCCGGCCGATTGCTTGACCTTCATCAGCAGAGATTAATGATCTTGAGTTCGATCGAAATCTTGGTCCTGGACGAGGTCGATCGGATGTTGGATATGGGGTTTCTGCCCGATGTTCGCCGGATTGTCGAACTTTGTCCTAAAGAACGACAGACCTTAGTGTTCTCGGCAACAATTCCTCCGGAAATTGAGAGCCTGTCGGCCTGGGCTCTGAAAAATCCCGTGATCGTGGATATCGGAGAACGCCGCACTGTCGCCGAAACAGTTACGCACGCTTTTTATCCGGTTGCGGCTGAGCAAAAGTTCGATCTCCTGGTAGCCTTACTGGAGAAGACCAATTTCGAAAGCGTGATAGTGTTTACTCGGACAAAAATCAATGCGGACCACATTTCAGGACGCTTAAGAGCATTGAGACATTCGGTCACGGTTTTGCATTCAGATCGGAGCCAACGCGAGCGGATCGCCGCGTTAGATGGTTTTAAATCCGGAAAATATGAAGTGCTGGTTGCGACAGATATCGCAGCGCGAGGTCTAGACATTATGGGAGTAAGTCATGTCATCAATTATGACATTCCACTCCATCCGGAAGATTACGTTCATCGGCTGGGACGAACCGGACGCGCTGAGCAGGTCGGCGATGCTTTTACTTTGGTCATCGCTGAGGAGTTAAAGGCAATGCTGGATATTGAGCGATATTTAGGCCAGCAGATCCCAAGGCTAAAGCTGGAAGATTTCGCTTACCTGTTCACGGCGCTCTTCCAAGAACAAAAAGGGCCAGTCAGGCCGGTGAAGGGGTTTCGTACGGGAAGAGGATATTCGTTCGGGCGTTCACGGCGTTAGTTCGCCCGCAAATTGGGATTCAAAAAAGAGGGTCCGCTAACGTCTCTGATGTATAGAACTCAACGTTTTTACTACCAGTACTGCCGAGCCTGAGCCACGATTGCACCCGCAGCTTTTGAGATTCGATCTTTATTAGTAAGCTTAGCTCGCCAACGTTCCGGGATACCTTCCATTCCTAAATGTGCCCCAAGCCAGGTACCCAGCATTGCAGCCCGGCCGGCATTATCACCCCCTGCTCTCAAGGTCGCAAGAATCGCCGCTTGGAAATCGTCCGGACACTTTAAAAGAGCATGGAGTGCAGACGGGTAACTCCCCGGTAAAGGACAGGACTGAGCGAAACTAAGGGTCGCTTCGGTCACATCTAATGCCAATCTGTCGACTGTTTGCTTTGTTTTCAATCGTACCTGATGAATGCCATGGCTGCCCCGCGAAGCGGGGTCGCTCTCCAGTGCCAAAAGCTGTTTGTCCGCATCCTGAACGGCATCTGCAACTTCCTGACCATTGAGCAATTGAAGTAGTAGCAATGCATTCATCTTCATGTAAGCCACTGTCTCTTCGTTGTTTTGGCAGACCCGAGTCGCCTGCTCAACCAAGCTCAGAAGGTCGGGCGAATGATAATACCGGACCACTAAACCAGCTAAACGCGACCCTGTCGCCAATCGTAGTCATCCGCGCCTTGCTGAAAGTCGAAGCGTTCGGGCGGCCCGCTAAATTTGCGGTAGT
The DNA here is from genome assembly GCA_019241095.1 of Verrucomicrobiota bacterium. GTDB lineage: Bacteria > Verrucomicrobiota > Verrucomicrobiia > Chthoniobacterales > JAFAMB01 > JAFAXJ01. Next base: position 1,789 of record JAFAXJ010000151.1, read on the forward strand.
TGTTGACCGTTCCGCGCGTTGCCTTATCTCGGTACCCTGTATAGGCACCTTCTTCAAACGTCGTGACAAAAGCCCGCCCGAACTCTCGGACACTGAACTGCCGATTTCCAGCAATCGATTCGAGAAGAACTAAAGCTCCATCTCCATAGTGTGTTTGGTCTCCGGTCTCTTTGCCGAAATGGTAATGGCCTTTCTTGGGCGTTTCGAAGCCCTGGACTCCTCCTGGAAACTCTTGATCGAGTTTGCTGAGGTCGTAGATCCAATGAGAACCGAGTGCCGCGGCATCTCCAACGAATTGGCCCCATATCGCTCCTTGCAACTGAGTGTCTCTAGGCATCATTGGCCATCGTATTTATCAGGATTAAAAGACAGGGAACCTGCGAACAGTTCTCAGGCGGCAGCTGCCAATGCCAACTGCTACCTGTTCTCCTCTCTCCAAGGTTTGCCTGCTTGATAGCTCTGCAAACGTTGCTGGTAATAAGGGAGATCCTCAGGTGCAGCAAGTAAGATGGCTTTCTCTTCCCAACGCTGAGCTCCAGCAAAGTCGCCCGCCTCGGCATAACTGGCTGCTAACACATCAAGCACCGTATCATCCTTCCATCGGGACAGCTTCGCGGCCTCCGAACTGAGACTAACTGCCTCTGCTCCGTTTCGCAGATTTGGTTCATTTG
>JAFAXJ010000243.1 GCA_019241095.1 Verrucomicrobiota bacterium
GGTAGGCCAGGTCAAGGTTGGTGAAAGCGAGACTATACGGGTAGCGGTCAGACAGAGCACTTACGAGCAGGTCCAGCATAAGCTGGACAAAATGGGCGATTATCAACCGGAGTTCACAATAGAACAGGCGGGAATTCTAGAAGTTGATCCAAGGGATAGCCGTCGCATAGAGTTGCTCAATCGAGAGAAAAATCCGATTGTTGTTACGATAAAGGATGGACTCACTTTGCCGGTCATCACTCTCTATCGTCTGCTTGCAGCTAAGCTGTCGCCTCATCATCCTATTCTTCTTAAAGATACTTTGAATCCTTCAGAGGGTCCTGTGCGCGACTTTTTGGAAACATTGATCGAATCGGCCACCAATCTCGGCTCGCTGCTTTGTGACGGGATTGGTGATGCTATTCTGGTGCAAGGTGAACAGGCACCGGGACAATCACTGCGGATGGCATACAACATTTTGCAAGCGGCAGGTTCACGTATTTTTAAAACCGACTATGTCGCGTGCCCCTCTTGTGGACGAACTCTTTTTAATTTGCAATCCACTACGGCTCGGATCCGAGCGGCGACTGATCACTTGAAGGGAGTGAGGATTGCAATCATGGGATGTATCGTGAATGGCCCTGGCGAAATGGCCGATGCAGATTTCGGCTACGTCGGAGGCGCTCCTGGCAAGGTCAATCTTTATGTGGGCAAAAAGCCGGTCAGGTTTAATATTCCAGAATCTGAGGCAGTCGATCGATTAATCGATCTCATCCGAGAACATGGACGTTGGGCAGATAGCTCGACAGAAAACAAGCATTTAGAGCTGACTCGGAGATGAGAGTTCGCGGCTTATCAAGTCGAGGGCCTAAGATTGGACGCCTCTGAAGCGGCCAAACCGGGATATAATCGTTTGCGAAATTGGATTGTTCCGGTTGATATTCCCGAGCGATCCCAGCACTTAAGTCTTGGCTAACATCTGTGCTTTCCTTCTGACGCCCCTCTTGCTCGATCTGCTCGCTTAAATTCTTGACTCCCTCGATTCCTGACCCGTGACCATTACCTATGTAGCCAATCAAAAGGCCATGAAAAAAAATGCTGTTGGATCGGAGAAGCTGTCGGGCTCGGCCCTGACCGTTGGTAATGCCGCTCTATAATATGGACAGGACGCTTTACGGTACTACAGGGCAAGCTCTCTGCTAACCAGATCCAGAGACGTCCCTCCTCGCCGCCAGCCGCTAACCACTTTCCATCCGGAGACCAACCTACGGCCCATACCGGTTTTTCAGATTGAATCAACTCAAAACGTCGTTTTCCGCCCGGGAACTCGACATAATTTACTCGGCCATCTTCGCCGCAAGAAGCTAGAAGTCTTCCGTTTGGCGCCCAACTGACCCGCCTCGATCCTCCTGTGCCCGGCGAGTGAAGTTGTACAGCGAATGCCAGTGCCCTAACACCCTCAGCCGAACGGACCAGGATCCTACCATCCTGATGCGCGGTTGCGAGCCATTTGCCATCCGGTGAGTATTGCACTCCATTGATCTCGTCTCGACCATAGCCAAACGGCGGTTCGTAATCGGGGACAACATCCCTTATCTTCGCGATGAGCTCTCGCGTCGCATCATTAAAGACCATCAACCAACTGCCTGATTGTCCAGTGCCGACTGCGAAAGAGTGGCCATCGGGCGACCAGGATAGACCGAGTCCGTCTCCATCCAGTTGGATCGAGGCATGTAGTATCCCATTTTCATCCCAGGCCTTGGCCAGACCCGAAAAATCGGTCGCTAGTAACTGATGACCATCAGACTTCCATTGCAAATCGAGCACCCAACCGTCCTGAACCACTTTTTTGAGCAAAGTACCTTTCGACCAAAACTGGATGGTCCCGTCCTTCCCTCCAGAGACTAAAACCAAGCCGTTAGGCGACCAGGCCAGTGCCCAGACTTCTTGTTGCCCTGTCTGGATTGTCTGTTCAATCGAAAAGTCCGGTATGTTGTAAATGCGAATCGCGCCCCTGCCACCCACCGCGAGATGCCGGGTGTCTGCAGACCATGCAATGCTATAAATCCCTTCATCTACCTGAGCAGACCAATCGGGCTCTAGAGGGCTGTCGTTTGCCACTGGAAGCAGGTCCTGTGGCCTTGCAGACGTTCCTAAAACAAACAATAAAACAACAGTCCTCAGCATCGCGACTAGATCCGCAGATCAAATCTCGTATTCAGCTCCGTCCACCTGCAGCCTCGGGATCAAGTATTCCAAGAGCCTGCTGATCGATTCATCCACCGTTTCGCGGTCACTATGGAGGACGATCTCTGGACATTCAGGCACTTCATAAGGAGCGTCGATCCCAGTAAAGTCTCTTATGTCACCAGCGCGGGCCCGTTTGTAAAGATTCTTCGGGTCTCTTTCCTCGCAAACATCCAAAGGCGCCGACACGAACACCTCAATAAAATCAATATTGTCATCAGCAGCAATGTCGCGCGCGCGCATGCGATCGGCCCGATATGGAGAAATGAAAGAGGTGATGACGATCATGCCGGCATCGGCCATCAACTTGGAAACTTCAGCAACACGCCGAATATTTTCCGCACGGTCTTCTTCGGAAAAGCCCAAATCATGATTCAACCCGTGCCGTAAATTGTCTCCATCCAGTACATAGACCTGCATCTGGCGATTGAACAGATAGGTTTCCAAGGCTTTGGCCAAAGTTGATTTTCCCGAACCGGAAAGCCCGGTTAGCCAGACTACAATTCCCCGATGTCCGTTGCGCTCTGTCCGCTTGAGATGCGTGATGTTGCTCTCCGACCAATAAACATTCGAAGCTTTCTGTTGAGAAGCTTCCAGATAAAGTCCACCGAAGATGATGCCGCCACCGGCCACATCGAGTTGATCAACCAGAACGAAGCGACCGCTGTTCGGCACTCTATCATAGTTGTCCATGGCCAACGCGGTTCTCGCCTGGATAGTAATCTCAGCGACCTCATCTTTCTTCACTGCTTGTCTATTGCCGACCGTAGCTTCGAGAGTGGTTGCATCAATCACGCGGTCTATTGAAACAAGCTGTGCCTCCACCTCTTGAGTCAGCAATTTCACTTTATATCGGCGGTCTAAAGTTAGGGGATTGTTCCCCATCCAGAATACCCGTGCTCGAAATCGATTCGTTTGAATCGGCAATTCTTTTTCATGGCAACCGATATGGCTACGTTCAACAAAGATCTGTTCAGTAAGGGTAATTCCGATTGATTCTCCGGCAGAAGCACTGTCCTTGCGCGGAGCACTCCAGCGTTCAATCGAGGCTACTGTTGAAATCTTATTATTCGGAGCAAAGACGAGTCGATCCCCAACCCGCAAGCTGCCAGATTCGATTCGACCAGCGAGAATACGTCTGTGGTCGAACCGATAGACGTCCTGAACAGCAAATCGCAGAGGAGCACTTACATCGGCAAAGTTCGGCATCAGGCCATCCAAGGCTGTAAGTAGTGTTGGACCCGAATACCAATCCGCTGTCGGACCATCACGCCTAACTAGATTAATTCCATCACGCGCCGAAATCGGGATAAATAGGCGCGGCTGAATTGCGAGTTTAGAAAGGAATTCTCTGTAATCGGTCTGTATCTGCTCAAAAGCCAGTTCGGAGTAATCGACCAGGTCCATCTTACTGACGAGAACTATCACGTCCTTGACGCCTAGCATGCTCAGCAGAAAAGCGTGTCTTCTGCTTTGCTCCTGAATTCCTTCATTCGCCGCGATCAACAAAAGCGCGGCGTCGGCGGTCGCAGCACCCGTAATCATGTTTTTCAAAAACTCCTTATGCCCTGGAGCATCAATAATGACATAGGGCCGGTTTGCTGACCGAAACCAGATCTGAGATATATCGATTGTAATATTCTGATCTCGTTCCGCCTGCAATGCATCCATCAAAAACGCCCACTCAAACTGCATTCCGCGCCTGGCGCAAACAGCTTGAATCTGCTGTAACTTACCCGCAGGCAAAGAGTTGGTCTCGAACAGCAAACGGCCTACCAAAGTAGATTTACCATGGTCAACATGGCCAACGATGAC
>JAFAXJ010000580.1 GCA_019241095.1 Verrucomicrobiota bacterium
CGAATGGCGCGCTCTGATCGCGTTAGGTTACTACACCGGTGGTCGGCTCATGGATCTGGCCCGGCTAACCTGGGCTGCGATTGATCGTCAGAAACAGGCGATCACCTTTCAGCAGAAAAAGACCGGTGGCGTCGTTGTAATTCCGATACACCCGGAACTGGCTCGGTATCTGGACACGCTCAAGCCTGGAATTGGACGCGCGCCTCTGTTGCCCAAGCTTTCGGCCAAGAGTGGCACCGGCAAGAGTGGGCTAAGCAACAGTTTTCGAAAGATCATGGATGTGGCCGGGATCGAGCCGGGCGTCGCCAGAGAACGGGTTGGCGTAGCTGGACGCAATGTCTCGAAGTTTTCCTTCCACTCCTTGCGTCACTCTTTTACCAGACAAGCTCGAGAGGAGTCGGCTCCCAAAGTTCAGGCTGCTCTTTGTGTTTTTCGAGGTGCCTCACGGCTGCGGCGAGTCGCGACAAGGTTTTGTAATCACCGTTAGCCGCTAATGCAGAAGCCAGATCGGCTTCTGGATTTGAGGCAGCGTCAACTTTATGCGACGTTGGCCCGGAATTTAACTGGTATTTCTGCATAACAGGAATGAGGGCGCTGGGCGCATACCCAGCGTTCCTCATTTACGGGACACAGCTCGCAGCCCATAAGGGCACGGAGCGCAAGGGTTAGAGGAAACAGCGTGGTCATACAGCGTCACCGGCAGACTTGGTTGCCTTAGCGGCACGTTGCCGGCGTCCGAGTTTGAGGAGGTATTGATCGAGCGAGTCGCCATCGATCAGGCGAATAGTGCGACTAGAACCCGGCCGCTTCACCTCTACGCTGAAGAGAAGATCTTCGGCTATAAGCCGATACGTGTGTGCGCGAGAAAAAGGAAGATCGCCAACTCTCAGCCATCTGCTTTTGCCGCCACGGAGAAGCTGTCCGTAGAGTTTCGGCGGAAGACTAATGTCCGACATAGGAAACCTATTCCCACGTCGCGACTAAAGATCGATTGACTAAATTCTGTCACGAAAACCGCAACCGGTTGACGAAAAGCGATGCAAAAACCGCAACCGATCCACGTGTAGTGGCCAAACTTTGATGCTGGCATGGGATCTGCCTATGCACGCCAGCTTCGTGCATGATTTTCGCAAACATGCACGCCAGCTTCGTGCATGCGTCCCCCAGTTATTATTCTTATTTCTTATTCTTCTTATATATAAGCTACTAGAGAGGAAAGAAGAGGAGGAATACCGCGAGCCAGATAGAGCAACCGCATCGTTTGCGTCGAATCAGGGTAAAAAGTACAATTCGACCGTGGTCATTGATGAATACGGCCGGTGACAGTACTCCCTCTCGTTCTAAGCTTGACCTACCCAAGGTTATCCGGGAGCTGCGTCGTCTTTTGGCCGTGGAGCGCGAGCTCAGTCCCACCGAGGTTGATGCCTTGTGCGAGCTGCGCCTGGCGATACGCCGGGGATTTCTCAACTAGCAGCTCGAGAAACGCTAGAACGGAAGACCCCGGCATTTCGACCTCTGCCGGGGCAGTACCGAAACTATGATATAAGACAGGTGGATTTTAACACCTATCCTTTAAGCGAAACAACTGTTATGATGACTTGTCATGCAGATCTCTTTAGAGCTCTCTAAAGTCGAGGTCGGTTTGCTTCGCGCCTTGTGTCCCAGAGGCAATGCCAGAAAAGACGGTAACTACATGGAAACAACCGCCAAGAATCTCTTGCTGGCCGGTATGCAGCGTGAGGCCAAGTTGCGCCGGATTACGGAGACCAGATCGGTGTGACTGCCCTGGTCGAGGCCGTGGAAAGGCGGAAGCAGGCGCGATGAAGAAAATCGAAGTTAGCTTAAGCGATGCTCATCACGAGCTCCTTCTGGAGCATGCCAGCCGTGATAAGACGCATAGATCGTTGGGTTCCATCACCGCAGGGCTTTTGGTCGACGCTCTTAGCCGGGAAGTTGCCCGCTACACTGTAGGTCGTCGGGAACAGGCGATCTCTAGCCTGGTCGCGGCCGATCTTAAACGGAGGAAAACCTAAGTGAGTGCAGCAGTAGAACAGGAGTCGGTCAAGGAGCAGGCCCCGATGCAAGAACAGGAGGTCCCTCCTCCTCCAACCTTCCAGGAGTTAGAGCAGCAGATTAACGACGCCCTGGCAGCCTTCAAAAAGCGTCAATCGGCGATCACGGCTATCCGGGAAGCCTTGAGCAAATCGCGCAAAACTGAGGCGGATTGCCTCCAGCGATCGCTTACCGATGATGATCCTAAGCTGATCGAAAAGATCAACCGCGCCCGAGTGGAGATCGAAGTTTAAAGCAGACGGCTAACGGTCGCCGAACAATCCCTCTCCGGAGGGTTGGAGTCTATCGCCCAACCGATGCGCTAGCTGCAGAATAAGCTTATTCGGGAGATCGCAAACCTGCGGGCCCAGCGTACCCGGGCTCATTACGAAGTCATTTCCAAAGAGCTGGACCCAGATGTCACAGACCGATTTTCTTTCCAGTGGCCGGACCCCACCATGTCCCAGAAAGCTTTCGCCTTCTGCATGTAAGAAACCGCGTCGAACAATGGTGTCTGCTCGGATTTCTTTGCATGATTCCAAACGCCGATCGACAGCACTGCCAGGCATAGGCAGAGGATCAATGGGACAACGACTGAGTGGAGGCGGTCCGATGATTGCCGGTCTCCATTTAGGTTGCGGAACATGTCAGCTGTCGGTTCAGGGAACGAATTTGACATGTGCACAGGTTCTATGTCCGCACGCGGCTCGCTCGCTCAGATTCGTGATCTTTGCCATACGAAGTTATAGTTTGTCCAGATCTATTCGAGGTTGACGCCTGGCTCGCAGCATATAGAGCTTTCGCCGAGTGGCTACCACAAAGGAGTACTTCGATTTTTGCTTCTCAACCAGATTCGTCGCAAGTTTACTCGAGGCTAAATGAGAGTAAGAATAGTTTTTCTGTACCCTCAATCGAACCCATGACTAGATCTTATTATCAAAAGAGGCAAATCAAGCGCGTATGGAAATCCCTTTGACACACCTTTGGTCAAGGATTTTGCAACGGCACCACGCGAGTGCGGATGTTCGATTTCTTGAAATCACTGACGGTTCGTCATTGGTCAACCTCCTGCCGGACCGACCTCCGTGGTCGTATAGCTTGATCCTATTGGACTCCCCTTTCCCCACGGATCTGCCGCTACCGGCTGAGGCGATCGGTCGATCTTCTAATGAGATCGTACCGCAGGTATTTGATGAAATTTTAATCCATTTTCAGAAGCCTCCGGGTGAGGACCCGGTTCTGCTTTTTTACTCACTTTTTCGCCGTGGCTTCATTCGCGAAAATACGTTCGTATCCCTGGCTCTTCCAGAGGATACGCTGTCAGTGACCAGCTTCCCAAAAGCTCCGGAGCGGCTTAAGGGGACAAATGCGGTCGACCCGAGTTCGGATGAACTGGCCTACGCGTTTCTCAAGATGCTACGATTTCGCGATATCAGGGTTCGAAAAGAGGGCTCTGTCGGGAATACGGGGCCAGAGTCCAGCGGCAAATTTCTTGTGGCCGAGGGGGCAAACAGCGATTTCGCAGAGTTTATGCATGAGCGTTACATCCCGGGGACGTGGACAGAGCTATCCGACTACGAACACGTCCCGAGGTATGTTCTTGCCTCTAGTCTCGCCCTGGAAAAACGAGTTTTGGATTTCGGGTGTGGCGCGGGCTTTGGATCGAGTCTTCTTGCGGAAAAGGCGAACTCGGTACTGGCAGTCGATAATTCCAGAGATGCCCTCCAGTGGGCCGCCAGATTCTATAGCCGACCAAATCTCCAATTCGAACCCAATGATGATCTAGGCGCTGGTCTTCCCCCAGCGTCCTTCGATCTCATCGTCTGCTTTGAAGTGGTCGAACATCTGCGGACCGAAGGGCAAGCGGCTTTAATCGAGAACTTTTCCCGAATGCTCACCCCCGACGGTTTACTGCTCATCTCAACGCCTAACCCAAACGCAACCCGGTTATACGGCCCAAACCCTTACCATTTAGCGGAGTTGCGCAAGGATCAATTTGAAGGCCTCTTAAAGAGTCGTTTCCGATTTGTCGCGGTTTCCGAACAGAAGGCCCTCCCATCGGTTATCTTCAATGGGACAAACGGCGACAACCCTTCAGTGGTTGGGACTTTCGAGGCTCCTGGATCCAAACAGGAGGATTGCGTCCTAAATTGGCTGGCCGCGTGCTCCAACAACGTCGAAGTCATCGCGCCAAGAGCGGCCTTCGCTGATCCAAAGTCCAACGTGGTTCGCCAACGAATGCTGTCTGCCGGTCAAATCGATCAACTTCGGCTTAAGGGCCTGGAGCAAGCTGCACACCTTAGTCAACTGCGAGCACAGATCGGGAGGTATCAGTCACAGGTTGAGACGTTCGCCGAGGGATTTCGTCAACTGCAAAAGTTGCTGGACGACCAAGCACCCCGATCAGCGGAGAAAGTTCACCAGCTCAACGAGCAGAACCACCAGCTCAACGAGCAGATTCAGCATCTGAATCTGACTCTCTATGAGGCGGGACGGCAATCCAACAGCATGCGGCGGAGTCT
>JAFAXJ010000629.1 GCA_019241095.1 Verrucomicrobiota bacterium
TTTGAGATCGGAGTGAGCTTTTCTCGACTGTCTTGAACAGGGAGGGGGACTGGAGTAGAACTGGCAAACGTCCTGATGAATTTGGATTTCAAGTACACCCAAGATGGTCTGGTGCCTGCAATAGTTCGTGAGGCTAATGCACCGGGAAGAGTTTTGATGATGGCCTGGATGAATCGTGAATCTTTGGCCAAAACATTGGATACAGGGTACATGCATTTCTGGAGCCGTTCGCGCGCCAAGATCTGGCAGAAAGGTGAAACGAGTGGTCACACCCAGCGACTTGTTCGCTGGTTCGCTGATTGCGATAGAGATACTCTCCTTTTTGAAGTAGAGCAGACTGCCGGGGCGTGCCATACGGGATATCGCAGCTGCTTTTTTCAAGAGCTGGATTCGAGCGGAACTCCAAAGAAGATTGAAGAAGCCAAAATCTTCGACCCAGAGAAGGTGTACTATAGATGAATCCCTGGCCCCTCTCCCCTTCAGTTTCCGAATTCAAGCGTTTGGCGGCACATGGCAACCTCATCCCCGTCTACACTGAGTTTGTGGCTGATTATGAAACACCAGTCTCCGTGTTCGAGAAAATTGATAACGGGGTGCGTTCATTTCTCTTTGAATCTGCTGAGACAAATGATCATGTCGGCCGCTATTCCTTTTTAGGCAGCGATCCTCGAATTGTGTTCGAAGCGCGGGGCAACAAGATTCGCATCGAGCAAAAGAACGACATTATTCAGTTTGAAACGAGCGAGGATCCGTTCACTGAGCTGCAGAAGCTGATGGCGCGCTTTCGGCCGGTAGAGCTTTCAGGACTTCCTCCTTTTGCCGGAGGAGCTGTGGGCTACATCGGGTTCGATACGGTTCGATTTTTTGAGCCCACGGTGGGTCAACCGCCGCCCGACCACCTCAATATTCCAGACTTGGTCTTTATGGTGACGGATACGTTCCTGGTTTTTGACCATCGTTTCCGTCGGCTCAAGATTTTTGCGAGCGCTTTTATCGATGGAATGGATGCGGATGCAGCTTACCAGATAGCGTCAGAAAAGATTTCGTCGATTGTTGAAAAGCTTCAAACTCCGACTCGGACCCGTTTGATGAATGCGGCTCCAAAGGCGATTTCGCTCGGTCCTGAAAGCAACACCACTCGAGAGGAATACCTAAAGGTGGTGAAAGAAGCAAAAGAGTACATTCGCGCGGGCGACATTTTTCAGATGGTTCCATCCCAGCGTTTTGCGGCTCATTATTCCGGTTCTCCGCTCGCGCTTTATCGCGCGCTGCGCTTCGTGAATCCATCGCCATACATGTTTTGCGTGCGGTTTAGCGCAGATTTTTCTTTGGTTGGAAGCTCTCCTGAAGTACATGTTCGGCTGCGTAATAGCCAGGTTGAGATCCGGCCAATTGCCGGGACCCGACCGAGGGGTCCAACTAGCGATTCTGACAGCCGACTTGCAGCTGAGTTGCTTGCCGACCCGAAAGAGCGCGCCGAGCACCTCATGCTTGTAGACCTCGCCCGCAACGATCTTGGCAGGATTGCGAAGTTCGGGACTATTCATTTAACCGATTTCATGAGTATTGAACGTTACAGCCACGTCATGCATATCGTTTCGAATGTCATCGGCCAGATCCGCGACGGACTATCAGCATACGACGTAATGCGGGCAACTTTTCCTGCCGGGACTGTTTCAGGGGCGCCGAAAGTACGTGCCATGCAGTTGATTTACCAATTCGAAAAAAGCAAACGAGGAGTGTACGCCGGCGCAGTGGGGTACTTTGGTTTTGATGGACAGCTCGATTCTTGCATAGCACTCAGGACGGTAGTTCTGAAGAACAATATTGCTTATGTCCAAGCCGGGGGAGGTGTTGTGGCCGATTCCGATCCGGCAACCGAGTACCAGGAGAGCTTCAACAAGGCGATGGCAATTTTCAGAGCAATAGAACGGGCTGAGGAGATCGTATGATTCTCGTTATCGACAATTACGATTCTTTTACTTACAACCTCGTCCAATACTTTGGAGAGCTTGGAGCGGAACTGCAGGTCCGCCGCAATGATCAGGTTACAATCGATGAGGTAGGAAAGCTTGGCCCTGAGCGGATCTGCATATCTCCAGGGCCTGGGACGCCGGATTCAGCCGGCATCAGCAACGATATTGTGCGTATTTTCGGTCCGAAGATCCCGGTCCTAGGAGTTTGTCTTGGTCACCAATGTATCGGGCAGGTCTTCGGCGGTGAGGTCATACGCGCAGAACGGCTTATGCACGGGAAAACCTCGCCGATCATTCACGAAGGGGATGGAGTTTTCGCCGAACTTCCGAATCCGTTTGAGGCAACGCGGTATCACTCTCTCATTGTTCGGAGAGAAACTTTGCCTGACGTGTTGCAGATTGTTGCAGAGACTGCTGAAGGTGAGATCATGGGATTACGCCACCGGAAATATCCAATTCATGGGGTGCAATTTCATCCTGAGTCTGTCATGACACTGGAAGGCAGAAAGCTTTTGGGCAACTTTCTACACATATAGATGAGAAGCTATTGGGTCGAGGTAGCCGTTAACTGGCAACCAGAGAGCAAGGTTCCGCCGTGCTAGTCTCGTGATGAACAACCAGGGCCTTTCGGAAGCATCCGCGTACCGCATTGTTTTTCGGCATTGAGAATCAAAACCCAATGAATTCTCAGTTTTCAGGTGATTTCTGATTAGCTCGATGCTGAATTACGTTTTTAGCATGAGCTCCCGGCTTAGATCCCTTCGCGAAGCATTGGCCCTGTCACCGGATAATGTGCCGTTGTTATTGCTTTATGCGCAGGCAGCTCTGGACGAAAAAGACCTTACTGCGGCCCGTGAAGGATTTGAACGCGTATTGCAAGCCCAGCCTGGCCATCCAGTGAGCTGCCTCGGGATTGCGAAGGTCCTGTTTTTCACGGGTAACATCTCTGAAGCAATCATTCGAACAGAGACTTTAATTCAGACTCAACCGCGGTTTGGAGATGCGTGGCTGTTATTGGCCAGGTTAGCTTTGGCAGAAGGTGAAATCGCTACCGCTCGCGAACATTATCAAAAGATGGTGCAGCTGGATTCAACTTTGCGTGATCCTCTTGTGGAAGAACAGCTCCAGATTGAAGCTGAGCTCCCTTTAAATCACTCTTCCGCCGATACTTCCAATACTAGATATGAGCCGGTCGGCGAAGTGGAAGATGATAGGCCGATGGAACTGGAGCATCCGAAAGTTTCGTTCCGGGACGTAGGTGGAATGAATGATGTCAAAGAG
>JAFAXJ010000655.1 GCA_019241095.1 Verrucomicrobiota bacterium
AGAGCAGGTTGAAAAAGAACTTGAAACCGGTCTAAGCCGGAGCAAGATAGGGATCTTCATTTTAACGCGGGTGTAGCTCAGTTGGTAGAGCACTTCCTTGCCAAGGAAGATGTCGCGAGTTCGAGTCTCGTCACCCGCTTATCTGTAAGTCGTTTCATTTTAGGAAATTACCTGGGATTCTCAAAACACTAAGGGCGTTGTTATGCGAATCAGAACCGTTTCGGATACCTTTTGAACGCTTTCTTTTTCGCCTGGACAGCCGCGAAAGTAGCGTTCTGAGCAGAACATGGAGACGTGAACAAGCTGCTGATCCAAACGCCGGGCCAAATCCTGGGTGCTTTTGGAGGCCTTGTCAGCGCGTGATGCCCGCGGCGGAGTCAGATAAATATTGGCGAAGCCCAATTGAACAAACCGCCGATTCAAGCCCGGGGTAGGGCTGCGAAATGCCAACAGGCCTTTTAAGAATCAAAAATATTCCAATTTCTTTGCATATAAAACATGACGTGTAATGGAACTCGAGTATTTCTTTACATATTTTTAATGAATTGATAAAGATATAACGCTTTCCTTACTTGATCCCCTTCCACCTCCATCCGCGTCGAGTTAGGGATGTTCTGCGTACTCCTGCTCGACAGCGTGCAACTCATTGCCCTTTTGCTCAACTAGCTTTATTGCTTCCTCAATGGACAGTGGGGCTCGTCTGCTAATCCGTTGCGGTAAGGGGATCGGTTGAATAGTTCGCTGAAGAATAATCCGATCTTTAGGATCCCTGTATGTTACGACTTTTTTGTCGCCATTCGTACTATGCTCGGGCTCTTCAGTAAATGGAGCTGCGTAAGCGGGGTCGTGAGCCGCTCTAGAATCGATTGTTTCTGACATGCTTTCTATTTTCGAGTTAGATCGCCATAGGTAAATTTTATTCTTGGTCGATTACCATCATTGCAAGTGTCAATTGATTCCGTTGCTGGGGGAGCTTCAATTGACACTCACCCTAAGAGCAGCCCCCCGATCTTATGTCCATTCGCAAGTCAAACAGTTCTCAACTTCCTTTCATACTGGAACAGCTAAAAGCGGGTGAATCTATTAGCAACCTAGCGAAGAAATACGGGGTCGTTCCAGGCACAATATACGCCATCCGCAACGGCCTAAGCTGGAATAGTGTGCCCAGAGCGCACCCCCTTTTCAAACAAGCCTAGGGTTAGTCATAAAAAGACGCCCCGAGCCTGTGGGCCCAGAGTTAGCGCTGACAATCCTAGAACGCAGTTCGTATGGGGAAACGCAAAAAGACGTCGCTCGGTCACTCGGGCTGGATAAATCTACCGTAAGCCTGATAGTGCGCGGCAAACGTTGGGCGCACGTCTTCGAGACTTTCCATGGCCTTTCCTGAAATGGACCATTGCCGTTCCGGACGGGCAACTTAGGAAGAGTTACGACCGAGTCCAAAGACGAGGCTAATCGCTGAGCGCGAGCCCCCACTGGAGTTGCTGGGACATTGTAAATGCGCCAGAAGGGCATCATAGCGAACAGGCCTGGAGCGCCAGAAATAGCCCACACGACCCCAGACCAACAAGTCCTGGTTTGACATCCCGGCTGTCGCGTCGATAACATTGCAGATAGATGCCGGATGACATGCCAGAGCAGGCGAAGCTAAACGTTGTCCAGATCGCGGCAGATCAGGGAAAGATTTATGCGCTCAGGGCGGATGGGCAGATCTTTGTCCACGACGGAAAGAGCGGCGGATCTGGCGGTTGGGTGCCTCTGGATCCTGTTCCCAGAGATTAGACATTACTGGAATAAGCAGACTCAACCACGGCTAGCGCACACCCGCCGTTTCCTGGAACGCTTGTAGGGCAAAGGCCATAGTATCTAAAATCCTTCTGATTGTATGGGCATTGCTGACTCTGTTTGTCGGATCATCAGCTCTCTTCCAACTGATTGGACCTATCAACCCTGGCTACGAACGAGAGTCTCAGGCGGCATTGGCTTACCTGATATTTTTCGCATCAGCGTTCCTAAGCTGCCTGCTGATCTACAACACCATCGTGCAATTGCAGCGAAAGATAAAAGCTAGTGAAACCGACAAGGTCGCCCAGAAAGCATAATTTAGAGATTTCCAGGACACCTGAAAGTCGTTCTATAGGTAGGCCGAAAGGAAGCTCGTTGTGGTTTACCGGTCTGGCTTTTGCCCGGCGGGATATAGACTCGCCAAGGTTTTGGCCGATCGCCGCCAACTTTTACCGCCTTGAGTTTTGCCACTCTCATTCTGACTACCTGAAAAATGCTGGAAGATGCCAAGTGAATAGTGGTATCTGAGAACTGTAATAGCATGCAAATCTGCTCGCTCGTGCTACCTAATGCTTCGTTGTTTTCCTCGAGAACGAGGATTCTCCTCGGCAGCATTTTTTCCTTGCCAAGGAAGATGTCGCGAGTTCGAGTCTCGTCACCCGCTTATCTAAAACTCCGTGAAAGCGGTTCGCCGCAACCCGTAAGACGTACGCGACCCATGGGACCGATCTGATCCATGTTCTTCGAGCTTACCCGATCGAATTAGATCGCGATCGCCAGAACTATTTTCCGTTGCCTTGTTTAAGAGGACCGAGATACTATCCACATCAAGCCGAACGGCTGGTATGAAGCATTCCAGCTAGTGCAAATTGCGCATGGACCAAGCAACTCTTGACGCTACTCATTGGGCACAACGTACAGCGGCTCGACTTTCAATGGTGCAGACCAGCTTTGCAGATGACCCGCCAGATGTGCGCAAAGGCTTTCTCAGCGAAGAATTAAAGCGTCTGATCAAAGAAATTCCCGAAAATCAGCGACGGGAATATCTCGCTCGGTTAGGCGAGCGCTTTCCGCGTCCTGAACGCGCACGGCGGACTGTTTCCGTCGCGCCTCCACCTCCGCCGGTGGAACTGAGTCTAATCGAGCTCGCAGATGAATTAATCAGCCGAAAGACCGAACTCAATTCAGAAAATCGAGCTATCCTGATTCAGAAACTTCATTTAGCGGGCTTTCTCGTTGCTCGAGAGCGCGGGATGCAACTACCTCCAGAATTATTAGCAAAGATCGGCCTCACGCCGGAACAGGAACTTGACAACGAACGTCTCGCTAGACTTTTCGCGGCATTATTGGATGTGGTCGTAACTCTTGACCACCTTATTTGGGTTCTCTGGAAAACGCTCGCGCCGAAATCGATTGTGCGTCGAGAAGCTGGCGCGAATGATCTGCGGAAGAGCATCGGACGCTACCTGTCCGGCGATCGCGAGGTAGCAACCTTGCAGATCACTCAGATGCTGGACAAAACCCGCCAGCTTATCGGTGGAATTTTGTCTGCAATCGGACCGGCTGGTGAGACCTACGCCCGGCGTCATCTCCAAACTTTTGCCCCGGAAAAAATTCGAGCGGCGGTTGAAGCTGGGAATTCTGGTTTTTTGAGCAGCGTAGAACAGAAGTGCTGGCGGAAATACGTTGACTTAGCCAGCGCTTTGAGCGGCCCCGAAGTCGAAAAGCAAATCGTTGACGCAATTGTGAGCTACACCGAGGAGCTGATTTCGAGGCCTGAACTACGCTCTCGCTGAAAGTGCCTTAACGTTATGCAGATCCATTGGCATGAAGGTTTGTTCTTGCTCCCGCACCATCTTCAGCGGCTGCAGCGCAGTCTCAACGAAAACAGCTCGGCGGAGCGCCGTTTGGCTTGGACTTATCCGTACGGCCTGATTGACGCTCGATTATCAAATGATGAACTCGAAAACATGCGGCTCAGATTTGACCGGCTGCATGCCATCATGCCTAGCGGCCAGGAAGTGCGGTACCCCCAGGAAGCCGAGTTACCGGTGATTGATATCAAACGGACGTACGAGTCTCGAGGTCGATTTATAGTATATCTCGGGGTTCCCCTTTGGTTTTCGACACGTGCTAACTGTTTTGCCCCGGGAGAAACGGCGGATGTCCGCTCTAAGATTTTGTATCGAATCGCCGAAACCGAAGTTGCAGACGAGAATTCAGGCGAAAACGTTAGATCGATGTTGGAACGCCGCGTCAATGCGAGATTGATTCTGGAGAACGACGATTTTTCTGACCTCGAGGTGATCCCACTGTTCCGGGTGACGCGTGCGGCCGGTGAAGACGTCGGCTTGCCCAAACGCGATCCTGAATTTGTAGGGCCTTGTCTGGTTCTTGGAGGATCGGCAACATTGCGTGAACTGGTTCGCGAGTTGACCAGCCAAGTGTTAGCAAGTCGCCAAGAGTTGGTCGTCCAGGTTTCACGGGGCGGTTTCAGTATCGACACTCTAAGAGGATTGCAATTCGAACAGATAATGCGTTTGCGTACCTTGAACCGTTTCGGAGCTCGACTGGGAGCTCTCGCAGAGATTACCAACATTCCTCCCTTTGAGATTTATTTGCAGCTCCGGGAGTTGCTCGGAGAACTGGCAGCACTTCATCCCGACAGGGATCTTTATGATAGCGCGCCGTACCAGCACGACAACCCTTATCCCTGCTTTGATGAATTAGCGGCCAAAATCCGGCAACTCTTGAAAGGGAGTGTCGCACCCTCTTTCCTTAAAGTGTCATTCATAGAATCCAATGGATTCCTGAAAGGCGCGCTTAATGACGAACATTTCCTGCGTCCAAGTGATTATTTTCTAGGAATCAGGACGAAAGAAGATCCGAGAGCGTTGGCCCACCTGGTTGAAGATCCAGACCGGTTCAAATTGATGCCTGAGAGTATGGCGAATCGCGCAATTCGCGGAGTTGTTTTAAAGGAGGAACGTTTTCCTCCTTTGGAATTGCCTGCTCAGTCAAATCTTTATTATTTCCGCCTACTCCGCGGCGAAAGCGCACGAAGCTGGCAGCAGATTCAAACAGAAAAAACGGCAGTTGTACGCTGGACTGGTAACGACACCGCGGATTACGATGTCACGCTATATATGACTTTGCCGAAGGCTGAAGGGTAAAGATGACCATTCTCGAAGCCTGCGAGCCGATTTTCACTAAGGTCTGTTTGCTGAATCGTTTAGGGCGTCAAGGCACAGGCTTTATAGGTTTCGATCAAATCCGGCTGGAAGTTAAGACCCTTTTCGAGTCAGTCGCCAAAGCAGCTGCTGCCGACCCGGCGCTCAAGGTGCAGTGGGATAAGGTTGAGTTGCCTCTCATCTTCTTCGTCGACTCAATGATTTCTGAAAGCGGGTTGCAGATAGCTGGAGAATGGCATCGCAAACGGCTCGCTTATGAGCGGAAAGAATTGGCCGGAGATGAAAAGTTCTTCGACTCTTTAGACGAGAATCTGAAGGATCCCAGTGATGAAGCAAGCCAGCGGCTGCTTGTATATTACACATGTATCGGGGTTGGTTTCGCCGGATGGTACGCCGGTCAGCCTGAATATCTGCGAGGCAAAATGCTCGACATCAGTCAGCGAGTCCGGACGGCGATGGATTTACCGCCGGTCGCCAGATCGCAAGAAAAACCTGCTCGGATATGTCCCGAAGCATACGAAGGAGTGGATACCCGAGACCTCGTGCAGCCCCCTGCTTCGAACCTGGGTGGTATTCTTATTCTTTTTCTCGGCCTTTGCCTAATCGTTTTTACCGTTGAGATATACCTTTTCAGATCTGCATCTCTATCACTAACAGAATCTTTGTCGGCCATCACGGCACAGGAGAGAGGCAAGTGAACGCTTGCTGATCACGTGAAAGAACTCGCGTACCTTTTGAAAGCATTCGGCGGGCTAGCTACCTGGGTTAGAGGCCTGATTTTTCTGCTTTTAGCGACAACGATCATCGGCGCGGCTGCATTCTTCGGGGTGAAGCTGGCGATCATCGTGGCACTCGGAATCCTCATCCTGGCGATCATGCTGGGCTTGTATTTTTTGATGGTTTTCTGGGTACGCCGGAGGCGCGCGGCCGAAATGAGGGGCGATGTCTCCACGACCGCGGCAAACCGCGGAGTGATCGATCCCGCCGCTCGGTCGAGGTTGGAAGATCTTCGCAGGAATTTTGCCGCTGGCATTGAGAAGTTTGAAGCCGCAGGCAAAGATTTTTATGGTCTTCCCTGGTACGTCATCGCGGGTGAACCGGGGTCGGGAAAGACCGAGGCGATTCGACATTCCCAAGCCGGATTTCCTCCGGGGCTGCAGGACGAGTTTCAAGGGGTAGGCGGGACCATCAATATGAATTGGTGGTTCACCAACTATGCAGTCGTTCTGGACACTGCTGGAAGGCTGATTTTCGAAGATGTTGAACCTGGATCCACTAGTGAGTGGCGGGAGTTTTTGCAGCTCTTAAAAAAACATCGACTGAACTGTCCGATCAACGGTCTTCTGTTAACGATTCCCGTTGAGAGCTTGGTGCGGGATCCGCCGGAGGAAATGGAACGCAAAGCTGCAAAGATTGCGCGCCAACTCGATGTGATTCAGCGTGAACTTGATATCCGCTTTCCAGTCTTCGTTCTTATTACCAAGTGCGACCTGATCAACGGTTTCAGAGAATTTTTCGATGATTTGGATGATCCGCGTGCACAACAGCAAATGTTGGGATGGTCAAATCCTGCCCCGCTTGACGCTCCTTTTCGGCCCGAGTTGCTGGAACAACATCTCAGAACTATTTCGCTTCGCCTGCGGCGCAGAAGACTTTCGCTCATCCAGGATCCCGTGCCGATAGAGTCTGGGGGAAGGCGCGCCAACGAAGTAGATCGACTGTACGATTTCCCTCAAAGCATAGATGCGCTT
>JAFAXJ010000670.1 GCA_019241095.1 Verrucomicrobiota bacterium
GCTGTTCCACTCGAACCGGTGATCGATCCGCCAGGGTTGTTGGTGATTGCGCCGCCGCCTTCCAGGTCGATACCAATAGCCCCAGAAATTGTTCCTGAATTACTTACCGTGACCGGTGCCGACGCGCCTCTTGTCAGAGGAGCAACGATCCCGTCGAGAGTCCCTGTAATCTGGCCTCCGGCATTGTTTATCACTGTACCAGGAGCATCGAACTGAACGCCTGCAGCGCCGGTAATCGTGCCTGAGTTGGTAACGGTCGTTGAACCGCCAGTAGCCAGAATCCCGGCGTTTGTCGTTCCGGTGATGGTTGCACCGATAAGGTTTGTGATTGATCCGCCGGCAGCCAAATCGATTCCGTTCGCACCTCCAATGATAGTTCCTGCGTTAGTCAGAGCGCTAGGGGCTGAAAAAATAACTCCGTTAAAACCTGCATTGCCTCGAATGATCCCGGTGCTGAGATTGGTCAGGTTTCCTCCATTAGCCGTTACCCCATTGGTCGTTCCGTTTACCGTACCGGCGTTTTGCATCGAACCACCCTGGTTCAAGACTATGCTGTTAGTCAGGGTTGCTCCTGCGTTGATTTGAAGCAAGCTGGTGTTACCATTCACGTTGATAGTCCCGGTACCGAGGCTTCCTGAAGGAATGATGGTTAAAGTACCTGAGTCGATTGTCACACCTGCAGTGTTGGTTCCGCTAGATCGATCGATGATCCAATCCCCGGTACCCTGCTTTACTAAAGCGCCAGTATTTGTAATCAGCCCGGTTACGGCTTGACTTAAGAGTTGTTGCGGAGAGTCGCCGCCAAGTATGAGAGTTGCACCCGCAAAGGCGCCTAAATTCAAACTGCCTGCTATCCGGCCGTTTGGCAAAAGAGTAACGCTATTTGCAAAATTCCCCAAAATCACATTGCCGGTGATGGCGCCGGCATTGGACAGGTTTAAGGCAGCGCCGTTTGTGACAATGGCTGTTCCACTCGAACCGGTGATCGATCCGCCAGGGTTGTTGGTGATTGCGCCGCCGCCTTCCAGGTCGATACCAATAGCCCCAGAAATTGTTCCTGAATTACTTACCGTGACCGGTTGTGGCGCGACGTCTGTCAAAGGAGCAATGATCCCATCTCCAGTTCCTTCGCCCTGTTCAACCCCTGAAATTTTTCCTCCGGCGTTGTTAACCACTGTTCCCGGAGCATTGAACTGAACGCCATTGACCCCGGTGATTGTGCCGTTATTGGTCAAAGAACTGGGATTCGATGGAAGGTTAAGGCCATTTCCGAACTGAACCCCGTTATTAGCTCCCGTAATCGTCCCGGGTGCTGTATTGGTTACCGATCCTCCATTATCCAGTTCGACACCGTTTCCGGCAGTGCTCTTGATTACACCGGAATTGGCAACCTGAGTCGTTCCAACCGCCGGGGCAACGACGGCAGCTGAGGCCGTCCCCACCGCTGGAGTAGGAAAAGGCGCATAGACGCCGGCATTGTTCCCTCCTAAGGTAGATTGAACGGTTCCGGAGTTAGTAACCGTCCCGCCTGCATTAAGCACGATTCCGTCACCCCCTCCTATAGTGCCCGAATTGGAGATCGTGCCTTCACCTTTAGCCGAAATACCGTCGCCGCTGAGGCCATTGATTGAAATGCCACTGATTCGGCCTGCGTTCTGAATCGTGCCGGTTGCGTTCAAGCTTAATCCATTCGAGCCGCTGGTGCCTGCAATTTGCCCGGGTTGTCGATTGATGATCGTTACTCCGCCGGAGCTAAACGTAAGATTCGCGCTGGAATTGGTCTGCGCACCTAGCGTTCCGGAGTTGTCAAGAGTGCCGCCATTTTCGAACGTGACGGTAGTCCCGGACGAAGTTCCACCATCTACTTTAAGGAGTCCAGACTGACCTTGAACTGTAATAGGACCAGAAAAACTAGTTACATTTTGCAATTCCAGGGTTCCTCCGTTGACACTGGCGAACCCTGTCGCAAGAGACACAGTTCCCCCGTTCTGAACTGTGAGTTGGCTGCCAGACAAGATCTCCAGAGCCGGAGTCGTCGCAGTTGCCGGATGGGAGATAAGTAGGCCAGTCGGAGTACCGGACGGCACAGGCGGGGCCACAATCAACTTGCCGGGCGTGTAGTTGGGTCCGGCGCCCTCACCCAAAGTGACTGTTCGCGCTGACGCAAAAGCGTTGAGGGTCGCAGTCTTGTTGAAACCTATCCCGACATCATCATTGATCGTTGGTACACGGGCCGGGATCCAGTTAGCGCCGGTAAGCCAATCGGTGCTCGTTGCGGTAGCAGAGAAGCTGATGGTAGGAGGAGTGCTTGGGGTTGTTTGGGCATCCAAGCGGTTGGCAATCAGTGCTAACAGAAGTAAAGCTATCCTGCGAATCATAACCATTTTCTGAAGAGTGAGAGGCAGGTCCAATATACGAGACTGACAGGACAAGGTGAACATACTGTTGAGTGGCAGGAATAGCCCCGGGTCTGGAACATCGGATAACTACCTACACGTGCGCTAGTGGCTAAGGTCAAAGAATCATTTCCTCCGCAGTCGTGCTGTTATCAAAGTGTAGGAATAATTCCAAGTAGAAACTCTGGTAATATTCTCTTCAGGAAATTTTAAAATAACTATCCTGGCGGTTAGTTTCCTCACTCTCCGGGGTTGTTGCTTGCGGGAGCCGTTAAGAGTCGCATTCGGAGATAACCGGTTTTGACAAAAAGACGATTGTGACCTAAATCAGCCTGCCCTCGGATTGCCGGATCAGCAGACTCATTTTGCCCGGAGCAGGTGAGGTCAGACTTCCTGCATGACACCCCAAAAGCGGGGTCATCTCGAAGACACTATTCGTGCCCCCAAATTCCGATAGACGTCGAGTGCCGATCGGACGACAATCGATGTCAAGTCGTATGTCTTTGCGTGAGTATGCCCGGAAGCGGCACTTTGATAAAACTTCCGAGCCGGATCCTCAAACAGCGGTTCCGGAATCTTCCAAGTCGCGATTTGTGATTCAAAAACATGCGGCTTCCCGGCTCCACTATGATTTTCGGCTTGAGATGGATGGCGCTCTGAAATCATGGGCAGTTCCGAAAGGCATCCCATGGAAAAAAGGGGAAAAGCGCCTGGCCGTGCATGTCGAAGATCATCCTCTAGCCTATATCGATTTTGAAGGGACAATCCCAAAAGGCCAATACGGCGGTGGGACCGTGATGGTTTGGGATAGCGGTACTTACGAGCTTTCCGAAAAGTATCCGCAAAAAAACCTCGAATCAGGCCAACTGCATTTCACTTTGCACGGAAAAAAGTTAGATGGCGAATGGGGGTTGGTCCGCATGCAGGATGACCAATGGCTTTTGATGAAGCACGGGGCGGATGCCGTTCAGATTTCTAAAAAACTCGACGACACTTCATCTCAGTCCGGAAAATCCATGAAGGAGATCGAGAAAACAGATCGGGTCTGGGAATCCAAGCCGGCTGGAAAAACCACTGTTTTGCCTGTGTTCGTCGCACCGATGAATGCAAAGTCCGTTAACAAAGTCCAGCCCGGCCCCTGGATTTATGAAGTCAAACTCGACGGCTATCGCGCGATTGCATTGAAGGCTGGTTCCGAGGTCAGGCTCGTCTCGCGAAACGAGAACGACCTGGGTAAGAAATTCGGCACCATCGTCGAAGCCATCAGCGATATCAATGCCAATGAGTTGATTCTGGACGGCGAAATCGTGGCTTTAGATGACGCTGGGAAACCTTCTTTTCAATTACTTCAGGCGTTTGAGCTTGGCGAAAAACGTCCTCCGATCTTCTACTACGTCTTTGATCTGCTTCGACTCGATGGGAGAGATTTGCGAAATGAGCCCCTGACACGCCGGAAAAATCTGCTGGGAGAGGTAGTCAAAGATGTGCCGGATCCGATCCGGTTTTCAGTTTCTCTTGACGGTGATCCGGACGAGATTCTTCGAAAAGTGAAAGGTTTCGGGCTTGAAGGTGTAATTGGAAAAAAGATTAATTCTTTATACGAAACCGGAGCTCGAAGCGGGTCATGGGTGAAGATCAGACTCGTCAATGAACAGGAGTTTGTGATAGGCGGCTTTACTCTTCCTGGCGGCAGCCGGTCACATTTCGGTGCGCTGCTGGTAGGCTACTATGAAAAGAAGAATCTGCTTTTCGCAGGCAAGGTAGGTAGTGGCTATAGTGAAAAACTGTTAGATGAATTGGCGAAACGCTTCGAGTCTCTCGCTCGGAAAGATTGCCCCTTTGTGAACCTGCCGGAAAGTCAGAAATCCAGGTGGGGGCAGGCAATTACTCGTGCTGAATTGAAACGATGTCGATGGCTTACGCCAGAATTGATTTGCCAAGTGCGTTTCACGGAGTGGACCCGGGATGGCAAACTGCGCCAGCCGGTGTTTCTAGGCCTGCGTGAAGACAAGTCTGCTTCCGAGGTAGTGCGAGAAGTCTCGCAAGCTTCCTGACGTTCTTGTGCTCGTGCGCTTAGTTTTGTTAGACTCGGACTATGCCTGCCGATCCGGACGCGCGGGGCGCGATTGCAGAAAATCTTAGTCTAGCAGTAATTGCGCTTGAAAAGGAGGCGAAGAATCAGGGTGAAATCGTAAGCCTGATTGCTGAGCTTTTGGCCTCGATCCAGTTAGCTTTTCTGTTCGGGCGCGCCAAGTGGATACAGGCAATTGTAGTGGCCGGGAAGTTGGCCTATTCGGTAGGTTCCGGTAAAGGGCAATGGCAACAACAAGTTGTCGCAATTCGGCCTTTTCTGGCCCAATCAGAGAAGATAGCCGCCGAGAATCTGACCGGCTTGCATTATCAAATCCTGGAGCACACCCGGGCCATGTTAAGTGATGAAACAGCAATCCACATCGCTGAAATCGCAAGGTGCGGCTGCCTTCTGGCCTACGCTGACAGGCAAGTAGCACCCAGAGAGACCAAGTCCAGTCCTGGAACCTGAAACAATGACGAGTCTTCCAGGTTGCATTTAGGGACTTTCTGTCAATCGAAGGTTAACCGAGGTTCCGTAATTCGATAAAGAAAACTTGCATTGTTAATATCAGAGGCGACCTGATTGGGCTTTCCGATGCGAACATCGGTATGGCTGAAAGAGATCAATCCAATGCAGAAAAAGACCCAGATGATTGGGTGACTAAAGACGAACCCATGACTGGGGCGCAACGTTCCTATCTGAAAACGTTGTCAACAGAAGCCAAAGAAGATTTCGACGAAAATCTGACAAAGGCCGAAGCGTCAAAAAGAATTGACGAGTTGCAGAATAAGACCGGTCGGGGAAAAAAACAGTCTGAGTAGCTGCCCGAGCGCTGGCGCACCGACTTTTAATCGCGCCAGCGCGAACCGTACGGGGTCACTCAACGGTAACACCAGTGACCTCTGGACCAATAGCGGTGCCGCCAGTAAGGCCGAGCATAGTACCGGTATCCGTAAGGGCCATAATAATAGCCTGGACGATAATACGAGACGGGTCCGTAGAAAGGCGCCGGCGGGCTATAAAACCCGAAGGGAACTCCGATCTGGACGAAAACTCCCGCCTGCGACTGCGCTTGAGTCAACAACCCGAAAGCACAAATCGCCGCGAGGATAAGAGAACATCTTTTCATAGCTTTGTTATAGATGACGGGTTTTAAGTGTTTTGGTTACAGAGGCATGCCCGTCATGGCGTTGATTCCTCGCATCCATATTTTAGGCCAAGGTAGGAAAACGCACGTGTTAAAAAGGATAATCGCTCCCAAATTGCATCAAGAAAGTTGATTACAAAATTGCGCCCAGCCCTTTCGAGAAACATCCAGCAAAAACTTAACCACCCGCAAAGGGTACAAGGCGCAACCCGACACTAACATCCCGAAAGCAACTTTTTCGAATCATGACAGAAGTTTTGCTGAGCTGTGATAGTCACAACAACATGTGTGGAACATCCTTCTAACTCCGCTGAAGTCTTCAGGAAAAAACTCAGGAGTGGACAAATCAAACAAGCGATGATCGTAGCAAGGACCGCTCACGACAAATCGGGGATTGGCGAGATTTTCGCGAAGGCCGAACTGTTGCCCTTACTCCGGAGTGGTAATTCGAATTGCTCAACTACTCCAATACAAACCTGTTGAACGGTTCCTTCGATTAACCCAGAACTCTCAAGCTTGGCGAAGGCGGATCAATTGGATTCTGCGTATCGGTGTAGTCTATGGATCTTTTTGATCTTCGGAATTGGTTCACCAGTCCGTCGTGAATTGCCAACTAGCTTATTCTCGGACCATCCACTCTCGGATATAAGCGGGACAGTTTCGGATTGTTACTCCATTACTTGGCATTGAACTAAAAACGGAATCGCCTCGCGACTGACCAGGTTCACCAGGTCGAACACGATGGATTTGGATTCGGCTGCGAGCAGTGACCCTAGCTGCATCACATTTGCGGTTGTCAATTCGCCGCTCAGGAGAAATACAACAGACTTGTCGATCGGAAGTCGCCGAACCAATCGCCAGAGCTGTGCCAGCTTCAAACAATCACTCAGAGAAGAATCCGCATTATCTTAAATTCTCTGGGCATTGTGTTTCGCCTCTAATATTCTTTGCAAGCGCCTTCGCGAAAATCTCGCGAATTCTTGACTTGTCACGTACCGGCCGTTAGTGAATGACGGTCGGCATTTAGTGTTCGCTGGGGCGGGGCATCACAATCAATAATGTGCAGCCGGTACCTGTCGACACGGATATGAATCCAGACAATTCTGAGACCGCCTAAACACTGAAGAAGCTTATGGCATTGCCGCCTTACGGAGCCGATGAGGGAATCGCCGCGATGGTTGCCTACCTGGCCGGACCGGAGGCAGGTTATGTCACTGGCGCGAGCCTACGATCGATGGTGGTTTTATGGCCTGAGCACCAGAGACAAAAAAGCGATTTTTGGCAGCAAGTGCTGATATGAAAACTTCGGCGAAAGGCTCCGGTCTTTGACAGCGGATCTATAAGATGAAAGTTTTGGTTGCGGGAGCAAGCGGCGCCATCGGACGGCCATTAATCAAGGAACTGGTTCGCGACGGTCATCAGGTAATCGGGATGAGCCGTTCAGAAGCCACAGCTCGAAAGCTGATTGAATCGGGAGCGACTGCCGAAGTCGTGAGCGCATTCGATTCGGGGATGCTGGAAGAAGCCTTGCGAAAATCACAGCCTCAGGTCGTCATCGATCAGCTGACCTCCTTACCAAAAGACCCCGCCGCCATCGCGGAAGCCTTGCCACCGGCCCGAATCTCCAAAGAGGAGGCGTTAGCTGCCGCCGGCGACGACGCGGTGTATTATGGCATGATGTTGCGAGGTGCTTCAAACCGGAAGGCCGCTGACCTCCTTGGCTTCACACCGCGTCGATTAAAGTGGCTCGACCATGCTCCAGCTATTCTGGGACAACGCTAAGTCACAACGGTCAGCAGTCCCAATTCGCGATTTATTGATAGCCAAAATGAAAGCGGTTAGATTTCACGGTTCCAGTGGACGGGCTACGCTGTCCGTCGACGAAATAGACCTGCGCCGGCCGGTTTCGGGTCAAATTCTAATTCGGGTTTACGCAACCGCAGTGACTCCTGGTGAAATTGAATGGTATCCGACCTGGCATACCTCGAGTGGCGCTCCCCGAGTGCATGCGGTCCCCGGGCACGAATTTTCCGGCATCATTGAAGAGGTTGCTCCTGACGTAACGGAATTCAAAAAAGGTGAGGCGGTGTACGGCTTCAACAGTTGGTTCTCCGACGGCGCATGCGCTGAGTACTGCCTGACAACCGCGGTTGAGATAGCTCGAAAGCCAGCGACGTTAGACCACACCCAAGCTGCCGCCGTGCCCATATCCGGGCTCACAGCTTGGCAAGCGCTTTTCGACCACGGAAAACTGCAGAGCGGTCAAAAGGTCCTAATCCACGGCGGAGCGGGAGGGGTCGGAACCTTCGCCATTCAACTCGCAGTCTGGAAAGGGGCGTTTGTTTCGACCACCGTCTCCGGGGCGAACATCAAGTTTGTCCGGCAGTTAGGGGCCAGGGAGGTTATCGATTACCGCAAAACAAGGTTCGAGGAAGTAGCTAAGGGTACCGACCTGATCCTGGATGTGGTTGGAGGCAATACTCTGCAACGCTCATTCGAATCCATCAAAGATGGCGGAAAGGTTGTGACCGTCGCGACCAGTTCCGAATCGACTGAAGATCCTAGAGTGAAAGCGGCTTTCTTTCTTATGGAAGCTAACCGGCAACAACTCGAGGAGCTGTCAAAGCTTATCGACCAAGGGGCTATTCGACCGATCATTAGCCACGTGTTACCCTTGAATGACGCCGCTCGGGCGTATTTCCCCACGGATAAGTCGAACCCGGGAAAGACCGTGCTCCGAGTACTCAGCTGACTCTATCCGAAACGACAACTATTCAGTCTGAACCCATGAATCACCC
>JAFAXJ010000316.1 GCA_019241095.1 Verrucomicrobiota bacterium
ATCGATTATCGCTTCATGTTTGCCCCATTGACCAAATGGGTTGCAGAGATCGATTGCGCTTCTCGCGTCCCTGAACTTGTTTCTCGTGCATTCCAAACTGCCGTTAGCGGCCGTCCAGGACCGGTGGTACTAGCTCTTCCCGAAGACATGTTAACGGAGGCTGCTGCGGCTGCGGCGGAAATTAGACACTACAAAATAGTGCAGGCGCAGCCAAGACCCGAAGATTTGATTTGTCTGAATGCGATGCTGGCCCGAGCACAACGGCCACTCTTGCTGCTGGGCGGAGGTGGGTGGGACCTGACCGCCTGCGCTGACATCACTGCGTTCGCGGAGACCAATCGTTTGCCGACGGCGGTTGCCTTCCGCTTTCAGGACCTGTTCGACAATCGCAATGACCTGTACATCGGTGACGTCGGCCTAGGAATTAATCCGCGTTTGGCGCAGTGTGTGCGTGATGCCGATCTTTTGATAGTAGTCGGTCCTCGGTTGAGCGAGGCTACTACTGGCGGCTATAAACTGTTACAACCGCCTCGCCTTAAAGAGACTCAACAGTTAATCCACGTGCATGCCGATCCGGAGGAACTTTCGCGCGTCTACCAAGCTGATCTTCCGATTAATGCCGGCATGAGCGCCTTCGCAGCCGCCGCGCGCCAGCTCGATCCAGTACAAAGCACATCCTGGAAGCTTTGGCTAAGCTCCGCGCGAGAAAGCTATTTGCACCATATTGCTGTGCCAAATCCAGGACCGACGCAATTTGTTGATATGTCCCAAGTCGTGATGTATTTGCGCGACCGTCTCCCTGCCGATGCGATTTTAACCAACGGAGCGGGCAATTACACAACGTGGATTCATCGCTTCTATCAGTACCGCACTTTTCGGACCCAGCTTGCCCCTACGAGTGGCGCGATGGGCTACGGCCTGCCAGCCGCCATTGCTGCGAAATTACGGTACCCCGGGCGAGTCGTCGTCGCGTTTGCCGGTGATGGATGTTTTCTTATGTATGGACAAGAACTTGCGACGGCAATGAAGTATAACCTGCAGATTATCGTTCTGGTCGTTAACAATTCTATGTATGGAACCATCCGCATGCACCAGGAAAGGAAATATCCCGGCAGAGTCTATGGCACCGAGCTCGTTAATCCGGATTTTGCAGCGTTCGCTCAAGCTTTCGGTGCGCAGGGTAAGACAGTGGCTCGCACCGAGGATTTTCCGGCGGCCTTCGACGAAGCCTTGACTACTCAAGCTTCATCGTTACTGGAGCTCCGCGTCGACCCAGACATGATTACGCCGTCCACTCGCCTTTCCGAAATTCGGCTACAGGCGACGGCACACAAATATCGCGAAACCTGATAAGCCGTCGTCCTTTATTGCGAGGATTTTCACACGAATCTGACAATCCTGCGTTTCGTGCAATGTTCAGATCAACAGCTTTGCCGTCCGATTTCGTCTCGGCTCTCGCCTGGACAGTTGTCATTCGCGGCATTTGAGACGGTTTGACGCTGGTTAGAGTCTATGTTTAACTGCGATCAAAAGTGCTAGGTGGCGCTCCAGGTTATCAGCCTCGTCCGCCAGGTTGAAGGCACCTCAAAATATCGACATCGATACCTCTGACGTTAAACTCGCAAATGCCTCTACAGCCCCTGACCTTGAATTCGAGGGACGCTGTCATGGATAGTCCGTCGGCGACGTTAGAGCAATTTTGTAGGTTGCCGCCAGCTTGGCCACGTATTGGGCTGCTTGTTACAGCGATGTTTGCAGTCGTAATTCTGGCCGCTCAAGGAAACGTCGAGCCGCTCCCAAGTTGGGGCATTCACTATAGTCGCCCCACACGCCAAACGTGGGAGCGCCTGACTTTTCTCGCGTATGCTGCACTATTTTTGAGCATGTGGCTCGTTTATTTCCTTTCTCGGAGCAAGGCGGCGTTTTTCAATGTTCGCACCCTTCGTAAATTGCTTCAGCTTACAAGTCAGTTGTGGTTACCTAGTATCCATTCTGCCGAGAAGAAAGAATTCGAACAAATTTTCATCGACAAGGCCAGAACGTCCATCACGGTGCTTGGAATCCTCACCGCTGCGGCAGGGCTGGAACTCGTTCAGGTTAACGCGATTCTTCTCAGTGTTTCAGGCCAAAAGGCTATGGCTGATCCTTGGAATGTCGTCATGTTGGCGGGTGCGACCCTGGCGGCCATCGCGGCGTTCGTGTATTTTCTGATATCAGCCGATTCGCTGGATTGCCTATTCAATCGATTCGACCCTGCAGATGATGAACGACTAAAGCGGAACTTTTATAGGCGAACCATCACACCCCGGTACCTCGGCGTGGTGATGCTGATGGTCGGCGCGGTCCTGCTAGTGGCGTTTCACGAACCAACCCTGGCATCGATGGCGATGGGAGTGTTGATTGTGGTAGGATATAGGCACTGGTTTCCTAGTTTTCCGGATGTGAGTGTGCAGGTACAGTGCGGCACTTTGAGTGGATTTTTCCGCCGTATCGAACGAGGTGCAAGCATCGGGGCATATTTGCTATTACTGGCAGGGCCTTTGTTGACATTTTGTCTGAACGATATGCCCGTTCCGACGCACCTTTTCGCTGTGCTGGCAGCCGCCCTTTGGGCGTTCTCCGCACCTGTGATAAACCGAGGTCTCAATAGACTGCCGAAGGAAGGGCGTCTTTATGGCATCCTGTGCGGGCTTTTGGTGAGCTTGATATGTGGCTCGGCAACTTTGTCGCTGCTGACTCTTGGTTCACTCGGACGTAGTGCGCCTTCACTTTATATGGTTCTGAGGATCGCGTTTACGTTCCTACCGTTCGCTGGCTTCGTCTATTTAGTTTTGGCAGGCGTGTTTACATTCCCGTTGGCCACCGGCCTATATTACGGATGCGCGCATGCGTTCGGAGAGCGTGCCGAATTCGCCGCTCAGTTTGTTAAGGTCAAGCCCATCTTGTCTGTTCTCCTGGCCACATTCCTGTTGCACGAATCGTTCAGGCTATCATCCGCCATCTCGTTGGTGCTCATTATAATTGGTGTGGCACTTCTTTTGGGTGTGAACCAGCAAGGCAAGCCGTCCCTCTACGCTGTCGGATTAGGGGTGCTGACGGCCCTTTCATGGTCGCTCGGCGAAATCTTTTTCAAATTGGGGCATCACACCGAGACGATCCTTGATGATACTCTTCTAGCGTTGATCAGCGGGACGCTATTGGGCCTCATTGGCATGCTCTTGTCCACGGCATTTATTGTCAAACGAACCGATCGGCGTGCGGTTTACAAGGCGTTTCCGAATTGGGTCATCTATTTTGTGCTACACGGCATCCTGAGCTTTGGACTGGCCTACGCATGTCTTTTTAGATCGATTGCCGCGGTGGGAGTAAGCCGGACCGTAATGATCACATCGTTTTGGCCCATTGCTTCCCTCATCACTTCAGCCAATTTTGTATTCGAAGCTAAACCGCGCTCTATCTCAGGGCATGTTGTCTGGGCGGCTGCCGCATTGCTTGCTGGGAGCCTGCTGCAGCTATTGACATGACTATGCAGAAGAACATAAAGCCCGTGCTTAGCCGCATTTTGAAGGCGGTTGCCGGAGCGCGATTACGGTTATGAAAACGCCCCTAAGGAAATCAGTCAAACCGAAGCCAGTGAGGGAGGCGATGTCTGTCGATTGGCAGCATTTATCAGTAGTCCAAAAACTGAAGAGAGGTGCGATTCGCGAGATCTGGCGCCGGGGTTTTCAAAGCGCAGATTCATTTCAGACCGGAACGGAAACGCGAGCGCATGGATTCAGCCTTTAGGAAGACCCAAGCGACAAGACCCCTCTTTTATAGGTTTCAGTTCTTTCTTCGAATGCGGTGATATTTGAAAAATTTATTTTCCAAGACCCCAAGACCGTTCGAAAGGGTGACTTTTCAATGGCCTGATTCGCTGGCCTTAGCTTTAGGCCTGTTTACCGGCCTCTTTTTCTTTGCGGGCCTCCGTTGATGGTCGACCGGCACAGGCCGCCAACCTGTGCGAATCTCCGCAATGCAACGGTCCCGGTCCCACTCCACTCTCGCAAGGATTACCGGGACAGAAGGGCTCTTTTATTAACGCCACCTATGAAGGCGTTTGAGCGGATAGCTCACCAAGAACCTTGAAACTTTGTCTAAGCGTAGGCGAGAGCATCACGGCATTTGCGGTACAACTCAGGGAGGGGCTGGAACGCCACGCCCATTCGGCCGCTGTAAGCCATAGAGCGCAACACCGCCTCCGACACAACCGCTCCACAATACCCGTCCCACGCATCAGGCCCGTTAACCGGACCGAACTCAGTTTGTTCTTTGCTTGAGCGCCAGCGGATAACCCCATTCACCCAACTCTGCAGCTCGCGCCGATAGGCTTCCGCAAAGCGCCCTCGCCAGTCGGAGGCAAAGTCGGTTTGCATTTTAAAATCAGACCGCACCCGTACAGATGCAAGTGGGGCCAATTCAATGGTTCCTTTTTCGCCAACAATCTCACAGCGAATCTCATATCCGTACCCGCATTTTACGAATAGTTCGCAAATTACGAGTGCTCCTGCCTCCAGTTCCAGAACAAGCACCTGCGGATCGCGAAACTTTGCGGTGATCGCCGATGAGGGAGCCATCCAATTCACTCCGATCACTTTTTTGCCAAACAGCCATGGCATAACGTCAATTTCGTGCACGGCACTACCCAGCACGGTCATTTCGGATGTCCACCCGCTCGGTACGTCGGCATTGCGATGACTACAATGCGCAAGCATCGGTCTGCCAATTATTCCGGATACGAGTCGTCTTTGCATTTCGACGTAACCGGGATCGAATCGTCTCATAAACCCGACCTGGACCATGCGCAAGCCGGCCATCTGTTCCGCGCACAGGATCTTCTCACATTCGGCAACTGTTGGTGCAAGCGGCTTTTCACAAAGGACAGGTTTTCCCGCGGCGATAGCCGAAAGGACGTACTGTGCATGCGTGGCGTCGTTTGAGGCTATCAGGAGAGCATCCACCTCGAACTCCTCAATGAGGCTCTGAGCGGAGGATAGAGGTTTGGCACCTGGAACACTCGAGGCAACCCTCGCGGCACGACTCGGATCAATGTCGAAAACGGCACGAACTTCCGCTCCGGAAATCGCAGTACTAATCGTGTTCACGTGATCGGCACCCATCACTCCGACGCCAATTACTCCAATTCCTATGTTCATCGCGTTTATCGTTTGGTCAATTTGCTCCGAGTTTCACCTTTAAGGACTTTGTTTAAGGTCGAAAGCTGCTGCAATTCAACAACATGCCCTCGACAAGCGGCTTTACGAAGCGGATATTACGAATGCTCTCGAGTGGCTGGCCGGAGCTGCCGAGGCGTCCGATTCCTTCGATCGACCAGACACGGCGGAATTTTGACCAATTCCACTGCAGGATTCGATCGATTGAAGGCGTATCAAAGGCGCACGGCCTTGACCCTCCCCAGCAGTTATGATTTCCTGCTGTCAGCAGGCCGAAAAGGAGCATAAGATGCAGATTTCAATTGGCAACGCGCCATGTTCTTGGGGCGTTGAATTCGCCGATGAT
>JAFAXJ010000329.1 GCA_019241095.1 Verrucomicrobiota bacterium
AACGGTCGTAATACGAAGAAACACCCAGAAGAATGAGGGAATTATTGATGATAGTGACAAGGAAGACGCCCATGAGCGTGCCGAAAACGCTCCCGCGTCCACCTGTGATGCGGGCACCGCCTAAAACAACGGCCGCTAGCACGTTGAGCTCAGTTCCTACGAGATCAAACGGGTTCGCTACACGGATCTGCGAGCCGTGCACAATGCCAGCAATCCCTGCTATGATTCCAATCGCGACGTAGACGAAGAACCGAACTCGTGCGACTGGAATGCCCAGGCGCTCACTTGCCACTTCGCTGCCGCCGATTGCGTAAATGGAGCGTCCCAGCATGGTATAGCGAACGAGTACCGCAACGAGGATAGCTACGACGACCAAAGCCAGCGTCGTCGCAGGCAGGCTAAAGAGACTGCCGTCCGCCAATTTCCCCCTATAAAGAAAAGTCCGAGAAAGCTGCAACATACTGTCCGGGATGTCCGTAATGTGCTTGGTGCCAACGAAGGTCAGAAGAATCCCGCGGAAAAGATTTAAAGTTCCCAAGGTCACGATTAAAGTTGGCAACCGAAAAAACGCGATAAGTATGGCGTTGAATGTGCCCAGTAATCCGCCAAGCAGGGCAGCGCTGAAAAAAATCAAAGCAAGGGGAGCCTGAGGATTTGATTGGGAAAAATATTTGACCGTAGCGTACATCGAGAAGACACCCACCGCAGTGAAGGAAACATCGAGGCCTCCCGACAGCAGCGCCAGATAAACGCCCAAGGCAAAAAGACCAGTGGTTATGCTGTCCCGCACCAGATCGAGCAGATTCGGTGCACTCACAAAAATCGGATTGATGAAGGTGACAACCGTACATAGCAGCACCATCGTTAACAAAATGACGCCTTCGGATGAACGTAGATAAGTTTGAAACCAGCGCACCCCTACTCCATCGTTATTTCACGCGCTAAGGTTCGCAAATCCAGGGCGAGCGCCAGGTGTTCATTCGTCAATTTGCCATCTGCGATAACCAGGATCCGATGACAAAGACCCAATAGTTCAGGCAGATCGTCCGATACCAACAGGATTCCGGTTCCAGCTTCCGCCAGTTTGGCGATCAAATGGTGAATCTCCTGTTTTGATCCGACATCAACCCCGATCGTTGGGCCATTCATTATGAGAAGCTTAGGATTCAAGTCCAGATAACGAGCGATAAGGACTCGCTGTTGGTTACCGCCTGAAAGGGTTTGCACTGGATCGCGGCCGTCTTGTGCTTTGATATCGAGCTGCCGAAGATATTCTTTGCCGTCCCGACGTATTTGTCGTTCTTCGAGCAGGCCAAATTTGGTGCGTAGATCCATGTTCGCGATAAGCATGTTTTTAAAGATTGCCTGTTCCAGAAAGAGACCTTCACCCAATCGATCCTCTGGAACGTAACCGACACCGAGCCGTTGCGCCTCGCGCACCGTGAGAGGATGAATTTCTTGTCCATCGAGCCGCATCGTGCCGGAATCCGGAGGCATCTTGCCGGCCAGAGCCAAAGCCAATTCGGATCGCCCGGAGCCGAGTAACCCGGTAAGGCCGACAATCTCGCGATGCCTAACCTGAAAGCTAACGTCGCGATAATGTGGTTCCGCCGTCAACGAATGCACCTCGAGCAGAGAAGGCACCTCCGCATCGGGACCCGCTGGTTGAATCCGCTCAATCTGGATCCGGCGGCCGGTGATCGCCTCGCTCAGCTGCGCCGTGCTGTATTCTGTGATCACCCCAGAAGTTACGACTCTTCCATTTCTGATCACGGTCACGTGGTCGCAGATCTCGTAAATTTCATCGAGTTTGTGAGTCACGAAAACAAAGCTGACGCACTCTTCCCGGATCGTGTGAACAATTTTGAAAAGCGCACGAACTTCACGTCTCGTCAGCGCTGAGGTCGGTTCATCCATAATAATGACCTTTGAACGATTGCTCAGAGCGCAAGCTATCGCGACCAACTGCTGGTTAGAAACGGGCAATTCTTCGACCAAAGTATCCAGTGGAATACGCACCCTCATTTTTTCCAGGATCTGCTGGGCCTGCTTTCGCATTCGTCGAAAATCAGCCATCCGGTGATGCCGGGAGATGCTGTCCAAAAAAGTGATGTTCTCGAAAACCGAAAGATTCGGGAGTAGTGAAAAATCTTGGTAAATGACGCTAAGCCCCAGATCAATCCGTCCCAAGGCGTTCACGCGGGTTACTTCATGGCCATGGATAAAGACTTGCCCCTCGTCGGCTTTCAAAGTGCCGGCAATAATCTTAATCAGGGTGGATTTGCCTGACCCGTTCTCACCCGCCAGGCAGTGTATCGACGCCTGCTCGACGGACAGACTCACGTCCTGAAGCACAGAAACGCGGGCGTAAGTCTTCGAAACCTTCCGGGCGAGTAACGACTCCAAGCGAATCAAAAGTCAAATTATCCATATTGTCTTTGGTGCAGTCGATCCACCCCGCGCCGTAGATGATCTTGTTGTTCTCCAGCCGGATTTTTTCATAACCAGGCAGACCTAAGTCCATTCCATCGGTGACTTTTTGTCCATTGAGCACCATGACGGCAATCTTGTTCATCGCATAACCAGCAACCGCGGAATCCCAAAATGAGATCATTCGTACGGCGCCGGTGGGTAAATATTTTTTCACCAAAGAAGGCACCCCGGTACCAACCACCACGACTTTATCTTGCAATCCAGCTTCCTCGACAGCTAACCCGCATCCAGGCGCGTCCGTCGAAGCGCTCCCCTGGAATCCCTTGATATTTGGATGGGATCGCAGCAATTCCTTAGCTTTGGCATAGGAGACCTGTTGGTCATCATTGGTCTCGATCTTATCAACAGCCAACTTCATTTTCGGATATTTCTTCTTCTGCAGCGCAATAGCGCCGTCCGCCCATTCATTGTGAGTTTTTGAGGTAAGGCTCCCCACAAAAACAGCATACTCCCCCTCGTAATTCATCCGTTGCGCGAGATTTTCCATGATGTGCTCGCCAAAAGCCGTGTTATCAAAAGCCTCCAAGTCGTAGTCAGCATTCTGAATGTTTGAGGCTTCGTGAGTGACAACTACGATATGATTGTCGAGAGCCTTTTTGAGAACCGGCTCCATGGCAGGTGGCTGAAAAGGTACGACACAAATCGCGTCAACCTTTTTCGCAATGAGATCCTCGACTATTTGATTTTGCTGGGCGGAGTCGGTGACCGGCGGACCGAGTTGCACAGTTTGGTTTCCGGTATCCTGGGCGAATTTTTTCACGCCGCTTTCCATATGATTAAACCAGTTAATGCCACTGATTTTGACAACGGTTGCCAAGTTATACTTTTTGGCTTCTGCAAAACCAGGAATGGTGGTCAGAAAGGCTAGACCGAGCACGAAAAAAGCTGGAACGAGAGATTTAGGCTTCATGATTTTCTAGGGAAGGTGAGATCTAGGGGAGTCGCGACCTTATGATTCGAGGAAGCCGGGATCAAGAAAACATTGCCCGTGTTTCAACTAGCTCGCGGAGATATTTCTGCTAAATGCTTTCCTGCCGTGAATCGAACGATTGTTCATCCACTCCCAGGACAAGGTTTACGCGTGCAGTCAGAAAACAGTCGATACGTCATCCGATTGGCCATCTTTACTGTCCTGATTTTTCTGGTCTTTTGTTGTCTAAGCCCGGCAGCCTTTCTTTCCAGGGCCAACCTTAGCTCAATGGCCTATCAACTTCCGGAGTTTGCCATTCTCGCCTTAGCAATCCATCCAAGCATGCTCACAGGCGGCATCGATCTCAGCGTGGTGAGCGTGGCAAACCTAAGCGCGATTGCAGCTGCTTTCCTGATGCGCAGTGTGACGGACGAATTTTTGTGGCTGGCTATCCCGACCGCTTTTCTGGTAGGTGCGATTGCCGGATCAGTGAACGGCGTTCTTGTTGCTGGCTTCCAATTGCCTGCGATTCTTGCAA
>JAFAXJ010000423.1 GCA_019241095.1 Verrucomicrobiota bacterium
TTCGCAACCAAATTGGAATATTATGAACCTGAACTTCATATTATCGAACAGAGTGCGGAACAAACTCGCTCCATTTTCCGTGACGTGATTAGTCCCGTTGTTCTCCGGATAGCTGAATCACAAACAAACACAACGGTTGCTGGTACCATTCCGCCAAAAAAGCTGCCAAGTTCATTCAGCAACAACGATGAGTACGGCCACAGAATAGTAGAAACGTATACTCGATATGGAGTTCGCGTCGCGGTGGTCGGATTTCAGAACGCACCGCAGCTCGTGCGTTATCACCTCCGGCTTGAGCAAGGTACCAGATTCGAACAGGTGGTACGGCAAAGCACAAATCTGCAGATTGCGTTAGCCCTGGAGAACGAACCGGTAATCAGCGCCGGCCCTGGCTTCGTCTGTTTCGACGTCCAAAAAGTCCGGCCTGATCCAGTGAAGTGGGAAGATGTCGTCAACCATCCCGACCTCAGAAACAAGAGCCCGGTTGCGATACCGATCGGCATAGATGTCTCTAACAAGCCGATTATTGCGGATTTGGCAGATTCGAATACCACTCATGTCCTGGTCGCTGGGACCTCAGGCAGCGGCAAAAGTGAGTTTCTTAAATCGTTGATCGCGACGCTGGTAAATCGAAATCAGCCAGGGAATTTGATCCTGACCTTGATCGATCCGAAGCGGGTCACCTTTGGCGCGTCAGGTCCGAGCACATATTTATCGCATCCCATAATTTTCAACATTGAGGAAGCGTTACAAACCTTGATCACTGCCGCTGATGATGTGGACCGTCGGTACGATATCTTACTGCAGGAAGGATTGATTAAATTGAGCGACCGGTTTGAGCGAGGGCGCACCGATATTCCGTATCACGTTCTGATCTTTGACGAATTCGCCGACCTGATTAACGCAGGCCGTAAAGAGAGGAGAGAATTTGAGCAGGTAGTTGCACGTGTGGCTGCCAAAGGTCGGGCCGCAGGTGTACACCTTGTTGTAGCGACACAACGTCCAGACCGTGAGATCGTAACTGGTCAATTGAAAGCCAATCTGCCCTTACGGATCTGCTTTAAAGTTACCAACGGCGTCAATTCGAAAATCGTGCTGGACGAGACCGGCGCCGAAAATCTTCTCGGACGGGGGGACCTGATGTGCGTTCGAGGCAAAGGAATAGAGAGAGCACAAGGCCCATTTATTTCGCAGGAAGATTTTACGAGACTAGTTGGGAGAGCATAAGGAGCCAGGGACCGAGGTAACCCAATCGAGCCAGGTCTCCCTGGTGCGCCGGCTAACATTCTCTCTCGATCGATCAGGCGCCCCTAACTGAAGCCCGCAACCGTGGGTTACCTGGGGATGCATGCCTCCTACCCATGTCCCAGCACTCAAGTGCTGGGCTAACATCTTTGTCTGTCGGACAGACATATATCTTTCTCTGAGACCATCTTACCATGGCCAGATCCACTGGCGTCACCACCGCCCTCCACACTGATAGCTACCTCCACCCGCTGCACCGTCGCCCTCGGTTGGACTAAGCTGATAAGCTCACAGTTGCTAGCTCATTGCACCGGAATCCCCCGATAAACACGCTCGGGGATTCCGCGATAAATACCGGCTGGGGGGCCATTGCGCTGACCGGGAAGAGCACGAAGCTCGTTAAGGGTCTCACTGTCTAGTCTACCGCTTACGACCAGCTCCTGCGCCTCTTGGAAATGCACTATGGCGTCGGTTGTTGCTGGACCGGGCTCGCCGGTTATCGGCGCTCGATAGAATCCTGCCTTCGACAATTCTCCTTGAACGGCGAACAACACGCTCTCCTGAACATCGACAGGGGCACGCTCGTAAACCGTTCCCGCAAACAAAGCCCGACGCGATGTAACGACGCGAATCGACGAATCATAAGGGCGCCTGAAGCCATCGTAATCGCGCTCAGTATACTGATCGGGAGGAGGATAAAATCGGCTCGCGGGCGGCAAGTAAGGAGCATCTGGATCACCGTTTTCACGAAAATCTGGATTGCCGTTGCCCCGGGAATCCAGATTTGGATTACCACGGTACCCCGGATTCACGTTACCCTGGTAGT
>JAFAXJ010000528.1 GCA_019241095.1 Verrucomicrobiota bacterium
TCAACATGGCCAACGATGACGATCCTGTAAGCTCGCTCAACGGCGTTTTGTTCTGCCAAAGTAAAATACACGTGTTTCCTTTCAATTCAGGCCGTTGTCTGTGCCGCGAAATGGACGACACATTAGATGAGGACTCCGAAATAGAAGACAACGTTCCGCAATTACATGTAGCCGCTTGCTCTCAGCCGCTCAAAAGCGTCTTCCGCTTCCTGGTCTTGCGCGCGTGTGCTTCGTTCAGATATTTTAGTGTGAATTAGTTCCTGGATGATCGCAGGTACATCTGCCGCATCGGATGGGACTGGATTGGTGCATGGAGCACATCCGAGACTTCGATAACGGACTCCATTTTGGGCGAAGTAAAGATCTACAACAGGGATCTTTTCCCGATTGATGTATTGCCAAATATCAACTTCCGTCCAATGAAGCAATGGATGAATTCGGATGTGTGTTCCTGGCTCAAAATCGGTTTTAAACTGGTCCCAAAGTTCCGGAGGCTGGTCCTTAAAGTTCCATTCGAAGTTCTTGTCTCGAGGTGAAAAATATCGTTCCTTCGCGCGAGTGCCCTCCTCGTCACGTCGAATTCCAACGATCACCGCCTGAAAGCCCTGCTCCTCAATAACCGCCTGCAGAGCATCTTTCTTTAGCAAACCGCAACACTGCACTCTAGTTGCTCTGCCGTTAGGAAATGTCTCACCTCGCTGCAGCGCCGAATTGTTTTTCCCAACTATCAGGTTGATGTTCCAGTCTTTTACCAGACGATCTCGAAAGGCGATCATCTCAGGAATTTTGTAGCTGGTGTCGACGTGCACACAAGGAATTGGAATATGTCCCAGGAACGCTTTTCGGAGAAGCCACAACATCACGGAAGAATCTTTCCCAATGCTCCAAAGCATCGCTAACCTTTTGAATTTGTGGTATGCTTCTCGAAACAGAAAAACGCTCTGACTTTCGAGCGCATCAAGGTGCGCGTAATCGAAGTTCATTTTAGATATTTTCCCCTAAGAATGTGTGAATACCGCATTCTGTCTTATCAAAACCAATCCACCTACCAGCACGATCATCCTCGCCGCTCGTCACCGGTCGCGTGCAAGGACGACACCCAATGCTCCGATACCCTCTGTCCGTAAGGGGATTGTACGGAATCCCGTGTTTGCGAATATAATTCCAGATTGCTTCTCGCGACCAGTGCGTCATTGGATTCACTTTGATGATTCGTTGCTCAAGCAGTCGATCGAACTCGTACAGCTCGATGACCTGAACATTCGACCGGTGTTCCGATTCGCCACGCCTGACGCCTGTTACCCACGCATTAAGGCTGCGAAGTTTCTTCTGCAGTGGCCACACTTTCCTTTGAATGCAGCACAGGTCGGGGTTTCTTTTCCACAACTGCGGTCCAAACTCGGCTTCTTGTTGTTGCAACGAAATTTCTGGACTGATTGCCTCAATCTGCAAACCGAAAAAAGTTTCAACGCGCGTTTTCAGCTCTAGAGTCTCATCAAAGAGCAGATCGGTATCGATCGTAAAAACCGGGAGCGGTATACCGTTTTGCACTGCATGATGGATGGCAACTAGGCCGGCGCCCTGGAAACTAGTTCCGATTGCTGCGTTCGTACCGAATTCCTCGTAAGCCCAACGAAGAATCTCAGTCGGAGAAGCACGGTCAAAGTCCGTGGCAAGCGCGTGGATTTCGCTTGGCGCAAGAGACAACACAGGAGCCATAGGCTAATTCTCTATATGCAATTAGCAGAATCGCAAGTATTGCTTTCAGAGTGTCTGTTGTCTTGCCAGCGCTTTGCGTCGGCATACCCCTGGTAATAACCGGACGATTTATCATTTTCTACTAGCCACGTGAGGCGCTTGCTCGTACCATCTGTCCCCTTTTTCCAGTATGAGCCCACTGCATCTCCGGATCGGTCTACCTTCAGGCAGTCTACAGGAAGCCACGATTGAATTGTTTGGAAAAGCTGGATACCGCATCACCGGTCAGCATCGTTCGTACAGACCAGCCATTGACGATCCTGATTTGGAAATCCGTTTGCTGCGTGCCCAGGAAATCAGCCGCTACGTTGAGAGAGGCTATCTTGATTGTGGAGTGACCGGGAAGGATTGGACTGAGGAGAACAATTCTAAAGTCCAGGTTCTTGCACCATTGCACTACAGCAAAGTGACCTCAGGACCTACCCGCTGGGTTTTGGTAGTTCCGCTCAACTCACCCTTCAAATCGATAGAAGATTTGCGAGGGAAGCGGATTGCTACGGAAGCGGTCGGCTTAACCACACGATTTCTCAAATCACGCGGTATCGAAGCTCTGGTCGAGTTCAGTTGGGGTTCAACCGAGGTGAAAGTACCCGAACTTGTGGATGCGATCGTTGATATTACCGAGACAGGGACATCTCTGAATGCCAATAATCTTCGGATCCTTGAAGTGATAATGGAATCGTTTCCTCAGCTGATCGGCAACATCGATTCTATGAACGATCCTTGGAAACGCGCCAAAGCTGAGCGGCTCGCTATGCTTCTGCAAGGTGCCCTGAACGCGCGTAACAAGGTTGGGCTGAAAATGAATTTAGAGCAAAGCCAAGTTCCTGTTTTATTGCGGAGACTACCCGCACTCCGCAATCCAACCGTGTCGCCTTTAGCACAAGAGGGTTGGGTAGCCCTCGACACCGTGATTGATGAGACGGTAGTGCGAGAGATAATTCCAGAATTAAAACTGCTCGGTGCTGAGGGGATTATCGAGTATCCGTTGAATAAGGTAGTTTATTAGATATTAATTCAAGCCCGCTGCTAAGGCCGGGTCCAGCGCGGGAACAAAATATGGGTTCACTTAAAAAGAGAAGAAAAGCGAAAATAGCCAAACATAAACGCCGGAAACGCATGAAGGAGAATCGGCATAAGAAGCGTTTGCGGTACAAATCTTAGGTCCTAAATTATACCTATGTATCGCAGTAGGCCGGTGAGGTTGCTGTTATGCTCAGTAGCTGTAGCCGGAGTCCTGCCCTTTTCCTTCTCATGCATGGGACAAGGGGCTTCTCTGTCCTCAGGCCCAAGATCTGGCAACCCCGAGACTTCGTTCTATTCTGATCCACGATCTTACGCTGTAGTTCGACCGCTACCCCAAACCTTGTCCAAAAAGGCTCAGGCGCAAGCATGCTACATGGAAGGGATCATTTACGAAGAACAGGGCGATTTTGAAAACGCCTTGATCGCCTATGTCCGATGTCTGCAGCTCGATCCCGGGGG
>JAFAXJ010000057.1 GCA_019241095.1 Verrucomicrobiota bacterium
TACTCCAGGAGATGTTTCATCGCTCATAAGTTTGGCAAGCGTTTCAGGATTGCTCGGTACTCTGTTCCGTGAGGGTTGAGAAATGTAGCATCTTAATGGCCCATTTCCCGTTATCTTTCGAAGCCACTAATGAAAGGTTAACAGGGAACTCGAACTCTGTTCCGCCGTTTTTTCCAGAGACATTACCTGACCTCGCCAAGTAAGCGCAACCTGCGTCCGCTTTGACTTCACCGAGAGTGAATTCATAGTCAAAATTCAGGGTTCCATAAT
The DNA here is from genome assembly GCA_019241095.1 of Verrucomicrobiota bacterium. Lineage (GTDB taxonomy): Bacteria > Verrucomicrobiota > Verrucomicrobiia > Chthoniobacterales > JAFAMB01 > JAFAXJ01. The sequence continues at coordinate 271 of JAFAXJ010000057.1, forward strand.
CAAAGTTCTCGAAAAAGTGCTGATAGGCCGGTTTGATCTCTTCCGGCCCCGACCAGACTTCTCCAGGACCTGTTCCCATAATGACGGCTTTATCATCGAGCAACGCCATAACACCGCTTAAATCGTGGTTAGCAAAGGCCTTATCGTAAGCAGTAAGCAGGGTACGCAAAGGTTCCAACTCAGGATTTTCTTCAGGTGTATTCTGCGCTTGGGCGGTATTCTGCGCTCCCGCCGTGCCCGGCGCGGCGATTGCAGCACCAATAGCTGTCGCTCCCGCGATGATAGCTTCTCTTCGGTTCATGGCTCGATTGTTATGCGAGAACGGCTCCCGCCAGCAAGATTATTCTGGCGACAGGGTGTACGGGATATAATCAATCGATCTTACAAGTCTCATCGGTCCCATGGGTGATTGTGAGAAATAGATTCCTAAGGACCACCTGCATCACCGATTGATCGACAACGAGCTTAGCCATCTTTCCAGCATCCTGCTTTCGCGACGCCCAGCCTGCGATCGAGCGGGGTTGTCGGCAAGCGTCTGGGGAGCCGTGTCCACCAGTTTTTGCGAGCCGCTCGCTAGTGCGCGGCCAGAGCTGTCCTGGAGCAAGTAATCGAAAAGAAGCCGGGCAGGCGAACTACGCCGTATGATCCTCACCGACCTCCCTCGAACGGGCGCGCGCCGCCCTGCTAGATCGATGTCCCGAAACCGCAGTGTCAGCCTGCTGCCTGGAAAACGGCTTAGCATCACCGGTGTTAGTGCTCCCATGACCTCGCCGGTAAATACGTTTTGAGAATTCTGCACATCTCGATTCTGGACAGTAAAGTCTGTGAAACGTTCTGGATTAACGTAAAAAACCTTTACTGTGTCGCGAGGCGCTGGCCGCGAGGCGCCACCCTGCGTCCCGCAGCCTGCCGTCAAAAGTACAATGGCGGCGGCGAAGGTAGCGCAAATTGTTAGTCTCATAACTTCACTCCTTTTCTATCATCGACCGTCTGAACGCTGAGCCAGTCGCCGGAGAAAACCGATCGGCCTCCGGAGGAGCGTTCGCAATTGGGCGTTGTACCAAAGGTTTGAGGCTCGATCCCATTGTAATTTGGCGTCTAATAACGTTGCATGTTTTTTAATCTTGCCGGTTGTGCCGAGCTGTTCGGCGAGCGCTGTAAGCACGTAAGTCCATACGTCATCCTGCAACTTCGAACCCACGAATCGGAAAGCGAGCTCATATAGCGGATCGCCGGCACGAGCCATGACCTGAACCTGGGCAACGGCGCTGTGATCTTTTAAGTAGGAGCTAAACGTTACCCACCCAGCTTCGGGATGGCCCGCCGGAGTCATTAAGGTGAACGACTCGGGCCCGGCGTACAACACCATGACGCCGGTGGAAATTGGCCCGCCGGGGGTTTGGGCATCGATCAACACGAGCTCATTTGGCGTGATCCCCATGGAGCTCGGATAAAAGCGTTTTGTCGGAGGTTTGAGCCGAGGCACTGTTTGTTTCCACACTTCAATTACCTTATGCGGCGTCAACTCGCAGTCGCACAGCTCAATTTGATAGGTTTTTAACCATAGCTGACCGAAACCCTGCAAGGGTCCAAAAAGCCTGCGCCCATGAACGTTCAGAGCCTTCGCACCGGCAGGTATTTCATCGACCTTCAGCCGATTGACGGGCGTCGCCCAGTTGTTCGTAGAACGCTTTTTAACAGCAGCCCGACTTGGACCAACACTAGCAGCCGGAGCGAGTGTTGAGGTACCGGATAGCACCTCGTGCGCAGCTTGCAGAGCTTCGGCCTCCGAACGATACAGCGAAATTCCCTGTTCTAGCTGCGCAACCTGAAATATGTTCTGAAAATCGTCGCTCATCTCCGTAGCAAACAAGCGTTGGCCCGCCGCACGGCACCGAGCGAGGAGCATCACCAGTAGTTTGATCCCTGTGCTGTTCTTGTAGACCAGATGGTGGAAATTAAGGATGATCACCTTCGCACCATCGCTGCTAGCCTTCTGGTACGTCAGGAAAAGAGCAGCCTCTGCCTGCGAGGCGAGTTCACCGACCAAGTCGATGACATGTACATTAGAAAAAGCTCGGCGCGCACTGATCGTTGGAGTCGGTTCTGGCATGATGTTCTCGCGCCGGCAGGTTAGAATAGCGCCTGTTCACTCATTTTGTAAGGCTAGAACGATCGTTGAGTTGTTTTCCGATTCGCTTGTAATGCTCGTACGGCTTTTGAGAAGCGCATTTCTGAAATGATAGGCCGCCTGTAAGATATGCACTTACCCACACTCAAGATGTGCCCTTGCCGCGCACTTAAATACCACGTTCGCAAAGCCGTCACCTTCCAGAGAAGCGGGGAAACTTGCAAAAAAGCACTCGCTCAACTAATGGACTCCTCGTAATGTTACGTCTGTTGCAAATGGTCGGCCGGCGCAGTCTTGTTACTGTTGCGGGTCTAGGCGAGTTCGCAGATTTCGTGTCGCGCGCCCTTGTTGCGGCACCCACAGCACGCCAGCTAGGGAAAGGCTTTGCACGAGCAATCAATGAGCAAGGTGTGCGTTGTCTGGTGGTGATAACCATTGTCGCCCTTTTCGCGGGCCTCGTTCTAGGTCTACAGGGGTATTACGTGCTCGCAAGATTCGGGTCTGCCGGCCTGCTTGGCACCTTCGTCTCGCTTACGTTAACGAGAGAACTAGCACCGGTGCTTGCTAGCCTGATGATCGTCGGGCAGGCGGGTTCGGCCATCGCTGCCGAGATCGGCGTTAATCGCAACAGCGAACAGATCGATGCTCTCACAACCATGGGCATCAATCCACTCGCTTATTTAATTACCCCAAGGCTGTTGGCCGCCGTCTTTGTTTTCCCGATTCTGACGACCGCATTTGCCTTTGTCGGTATCGTGGGGGGTTATCTTTCTGGTTCAGTCCTGCTGGGACTGGACGCTGGAGTTTACTGGTCTGCCGCGAGGTCTTCCGTTGACTTCGGCGACATTCGTGAATGCCTTCTCAAAGCACTCGTATTCGGACTATTGACAATTGCTATCTGCTGTCATAGCGGGTTCAATACGCATCGACAGATTGGCGCTTCCGGTTCTCGCGCGGTCGGCATCTCTACTACCCGGGCCGTTGTATTGTCTAGCATCGCCACCTTGGCATCAGATTATTTGATCACCTCTTTCTTGGTATGATCGATTCAAAGCTATCACCAATTTTGACAGTCAAAGAATTGCAAAAGCAATTTGGCGGGCATGTCGTACTTTCCGATGTCAATCTGATCGTGCAACGCGGCAGTATCGTCTCTGTACTGGGCAGAAGCGGAACTGGGAAATCGGTATTTCTGAAGTGTCTCGCGGGCTTGCTAGAACCTGACGGTGGCGAAATTCGTTTTGATAGTGGAGGAACAAATACTTCCCGCCTACGCTGCAGCTATTTGTTCCAAGCGAACGCGTTATTTGATTCGCTGACAGCCTTTGAAAACGTTGCTCTGCCATTGGAGCAGACCACCCGTTTTGGGACTTCCGAGATTGAACGTGCCGTCGCAGCCGCTCTACGAACTCTTGGTTTAGAAAAGTTCGCAGAGTACTATCCAGCCCAGCTCTCCGGAGGAATGCAGAAACGTCTCGCTCTCGCTCGGGCTTTAGTTACGCGCCCTGCCCTTGTGCTTTTCGACGAACCAACCGCGGGCTTGGACCCGCCGGCACGCCACAGTGTTTTTTCAATGATTATACGATACAAAGAGGAATATGACTTCACAGCTCTGGTGGTCACTCACGATGTTTCTGAAGCGCTGATTTTCAGCGATCGAGTGGCTCTTTTGGAAAAGGGACGGATTTACTTTGAAGGTAATCCTGCTGATTTTGCAGCCTCGGACGATTCCGTCGTACGGAGTTTTGGGGATAACGCCATTACGGATTCGGCGAGCCGGGACTGGTAATTCGCTTGTATGAAACAATCTCAGCTTGAACTGTCGGCCGGCGCGTTCGTCCTTTTGGGAATCGTAGCAATTGTCTGGTTTGCTATCCAAGCCGGCGCCCGCATACCGATCGGTGGCTCGAGTTACGCATTAAACGCCAGATTCTCAAATGTTGGAGGACTCAAAGCGGGAAGTCAGGTTTTCCTATCGGGAGTCCCTGTCGGGCGGGTAGCAAAGATCGACCTTGATCCCCAATTTACCGCGACTGTTCACATGATGCTGAACCAGGATGTACATGTTCCCAGCGACACCATTGCCTCGATCAGGACGAGCGGGTTGATTGGCGACAAATTCGTTGCTCTTTCGCCCGGCGCCGATCCCCAAAATCTAGCTCCAGGCAGCACTATCACAGATACGGAATCGGCTGTAGATCTGGAATCTTTAATCAGCCGATTTGCATTTGGTAGCGTATCATCCTCACCTTCTCCAGCAGTCACCAAATGATGAAATCGAATTCACTGTTCCGGCTTCTAACACCGTACTTGCTCTTCATATGCTGTGATTTGCAGATTGCCCGCGCTGCGATCACAGAGGATCCCGTCAACATGTTGCGTAACGGGGTCGACGAAGTGCTTTCAATTGCCTATTCCGGCCAGAGTAGTGAAAGGCTTGCCGCGCAAGTCAAACCTTTGCTGCAAAGGCATTTCGACTTCGAACTGCTCACGCGTCAAGCAATAGGACCGGGATGGCGACAATTCTCTCCTGCTGAACAGAAACGTGTGACTGATCTTTTCACCGACTTGATGATCCGAAACTATTCCGCGCGAGTGGTCGGGACCAAACGGCCGAAAATCACGTATGGCAAGGCTTCCACCCTCGCCGCAGACCGCTGTGAAATACCGACACGCGCCATCGCCCCTGACAGCGATCAACCAGTGACGGTTGTTTACCGCTTAATCAGGCGCGCTGATGGCTGGCGGGTTTATGATGTGCTAGTCGAGGGGGTGAGTTTTGTTTCGAATTACCGTGCACAGTTTGATGACATAGTCCAGCACGGGGGCGCTTCTGCCGTTATACGGACTTTGGAATCCAAACTTGCTGCGCCTCCCCCACCCCGATCGTGAAAATCTTTATTTCCATCGTGCTTCTCATTTGCCTTTGGGTCGATGCTAGCCAAGGCAAACAAGCAAGTTCCAAAAGTAGGTCTGTAGGGCCGCGACCCGTTGGAGACCGTACTCCATCGCGCTCCATTTCCGAGAGCGATTTCGCTGATGTGCCTGTTCAGAAAGTGAATGATCCTTTCGAGCGCGTTAATCGAACTATCTTCCACTTTAACGACAAGGTGACTACCTATGCTCTGCGTCCTATCTCTCGGGGATATGTCTTATTAATTCCCCGTCCAGTGCGAAACAGCATTTCAAACTTTTTTGACAATCTCGATTTTCCGGTCCGTTTTGTGAATTGCGTTCTTCAAGGCCGGTTTGTTCGCTCTAGCCAGGAAGTTGGTAAATTCGTCATCAACAGCACTGTTGGAATTGGCGGTTTATTCCGAGTATCGGATCATGTGAATGGTCTGACCAACGTTCCACCCGAAGATTTTGGACTGACGCTCGGACGCTGGGGCTTCTCCAGTGGACCTTACCTGGTTGCGCCTGTGCTTGGTCCATCAGACATTCGCGATACGTTTGGCCTGGCAGGAGACTATGTGATTAACCCGTTAAACTGGTACACGATCGGAATTATCGGCTGTAAATACATCAGCAACGCGGCAAATTTCGCTCTGGGAGGCTCCCGATTCGTGAGCAGGCTCCCGAAACTGATTGATACCTACGATCAATTAAAAGCCAGTGCAATCGATCCCTACATTGCTGTCCGCAATGCCTACCTGAGCTACCGGGCTGCGCAGCTCAAAAAGTAGATCTGTGAAGCGTACAAAGGTAAGTGAAAGGAGGGTGCCGGCAACTTCCCCGTAGCGGTTTATCGGCTTAATGCAAATGCGTGAGGCCGGCTGCAGGGCGCAATTCCAGCGGTGCCGCGCTTTAGATTAGTTCGGCGTTGAAAAGTGCGGGACAACCCACGGGTGAAAATAGGCGCTGGATATTTTCCGCGGCAAACCTCGCCGGCGAACAATGGCTTTATTCTGCGCTTGCTGGTACGTTGAAGGATTAGCTAGCATTGTTAGAAGGGCTCGATCGGAGTTGGGTTCGACCACCCGGAAGGCCTCGATCAAACATATCAAACAAAGGAAATTTAGATGAGCACATTAGTGGTAGTCGGCTACGATGACCGTTTTAAGGCAGAAGAGGTTCGTATTCAGTTGCAGAAACTGCAGAGAGAATATCTCCTGGATCTTGAAGATGCAGTCGTGGCTGTCAAAGACGAGAATGGCAAGATCAAGCTGGACCAAGCCGTAAATTTAGCCGCCAAAGGTGCGGTTAGCGGCGGGTTCTGGGGAGCGCTTGTCGGTTTGATTTTTTTGAATCCGTTACTGGGAGCTGCAATGGGTGCGACGGCCGGCGCCGTTTCCGGAGCCCTTACCGATGTCGGTATCAATGATGATTTCATGAAAGAACTGGCCCAGACGATGGCTCCCAACACCTCTGCCCTTTTCGTTCTGGTACGAAAATCCACGCCAGACAAGGTGCTGGAAGAACTTAAGGGCACCGGCGGCAAGATCCTGAAAACTTCGCTCTCGAACGAGGACGAAGCCAAGTTGCAAGCTGCTTTGAGCGCTGCGAGCTCCTAATACTGCGCTTTTACCAAAAAACGTGAAAGTGCCTACCGAACGCGTACGTAAGTTTAACGTTCCTGTGATCCGTTCATATGGAAATATCTTGCTGTGACCAAAAACTAAACGTGCCAGATCTTTCTTTGCGCGAATTCCTGAAACTCGCGGGCGTTGCCGCATTAAGCTGTGGCGTTGCCGGACACTCCCAAGCTGCGAATGTTGCTACCCTGCCAAAGCCGGGAAATGTGATATCCCCAAGCGCATCTCTTGCGCGCTTGATGGAAGGAAACATCCGCTATGTTGAAGGTAGGTCAAAACCTCACGACTTTGCTGCCGAACGTTCGGCACTGGCACTTGGTCAGAATCCCTTT
>JAFAXJ010000086.1 GCA_019241095.1 Verrucomicrobiota bacterium
CCGGAATTACTCATCTGGCTGCAATGACAGGTGTCCCGACAATTGCACTTTTCGGACCCACTGATCCAAGTGTCTGGAGACCTTTGGGCAAGCAAGTAAAGGTTATTTGCGCACCGGATCAGGATATGAGCCAGCTGCCAATAGGTGTAGTCATGGCGGCCATACAAGAGTTGTCTCACTCTGCAGCGAAGGTTCCGGGCTAGGCGAAAACTTCGTAGATTTAGGTGGAACGTTTCTTTTCAAACGATCATGTCAAGCCGCCTGCTGCTTTCGTTCCAGGTTCAGCACTTTTTTTAGGAACACGGCAGTATGACTTTTTGCAACCTTGATAATCTCTTCCGGAGCGCCGTATGCAACGATGTCGCCGCCGTCAGCTCCGGCTTCCGGGCCGATGTCCACAATATAATCTGCTTCAGCTATAACGTCCAGATTGTGTTCGATGACGATCACCGTGTTTCCGTCATCAACCAACCGATGAAGAATCTGAACTAACAGCTGAACGTCGGCCATGTGCAGTCCTATGGTCGGCTCTTCTAACAGATACAGGGTAGATTTCGGAGACAGGTTCCTTCTTAAACGATCAGTTAATCCGCGGGAGATACCTGAGCGCAATTCACTTACTAACTTTAAGCGCTGAGCTTCTCCACCGCTCAGAGTGGGACTAGCTTGACCAAGGTGCAAATAGCCAAGGCCGGTTTCTACCAGCAGGGAGAGCGGAAGATAAATTTTGGGTTGAGCACGAAAAAATTCAGCGGCTTCTTCGATGGTCATCTCGAGAACATCGCCGATGCTTTTGCCATTATACTGCACGGCTAAGGTTTGAGGATTGAACCTCTTGCCGGCGCACGCTTCGCAAGGAATGAAACTGGACGGCAGGAAATTCATCTCCATCTTAATAATACCCTGACCGGCGCAGATTTCGCACCTGCCTCCCTCGGTATTGAAGGAAAATCGACTTGGATTATATCCGCGGATCCGGGATTCTGGAAGTTGTGCGAACGCGTTTCTAATCTCGTCAAAGATTTTGACGTAGGTTGCCGGGATTGAGCGAGAAGTCTTGCCGATGGGAGATTGATCAACCTCGAAAACAGCGCTCAGATATTCAGCTCCTTTAACCTGTTTATACGATAAATCGCCAGGAGATCGATTCCGATTGAGAGCGGAACGAACCGCAGGCAGCAGGGCTGAACGCATGAGCGTGCTTTTTCCCGATCCTGATACTCCCGTAATCACTGACAAACGACCGATCGGAAAACGAACATCTAGCTGCTTCAGATTATTTGCAGTAGCGCCAAACAGCTCAAGCCAGGGCACCGCAGTTAATGGCCGCCGCAAACCTGAGATCGGATGCAGCATCGGCGTTTTTAAGAATTTGCCGGTGAGCGATCGGTCGCATTTCTGGATCTCTGCCAGCGGTCCCAGCGCAACCAAGTTACCGCCTCTGCGGCCTGCGCCAGGGCCGAGATCGACAATCACGTCAGCCCGACGCATGGTAGCTTCATCATGCTCAACGACCACCAGCGTGTTCCCTTTCTGTTTAAGCGCGTCAAGCGTATCAAGCAGGCGAACATTATCCCGGGGATGAAGTCCTATGGTAGGCTCATCCAATACGTAGAGTACTCCTCGTAAATTAGAGCCTAATTGTGCCGCTAGCCGTATGCGCTGTGCTTCTCCACCGCTAAGAGTCTTCGCAGACCGATGCAATGCGAGGTAATCTAATCCCACCTCACGCATGAATCTGAGCCGCTGTTGAATTTCGTTGATAATGTCTGATGCCAAAATTTCGCTTTGACCGTTGAATTTGAAGCTGTTCATGATTGAAGCAGCCTCTTTCACAGCTACAGCGGCTAGTTGTACGATCGTATAACCCTGAATTTCCACATTGCGGGCTACGGGATTCAGGCGTGTTCCTTCGCAGTCAGGGCAGAGCTGCATCTCTGACTCCTCGACCGATTCACTTCGACGTTCAGCGATCAGTTCCGCATCCAGCTGAGACTCTGCCTTTTCATCCTCCATGGAAAAGGGCAGAACGTAGCCGAAACCCCGACAGGATCCGCACCAGCCATGGGGAGAATTAAAGGAGAATAGTCGAGGGTCAAGCTCCTCAAAGGCCTGTCCGCAGCAAGGGCAAGACATTTCGCTGCTTAACACGATCCGCTGTGAGTCAGCTGTCGATAGAAAAGCGGAGCCGCTTCCAATCCTCAAGGCAGCATGAACGTAACGCTCAACTTCTTTCGAATTAAGGTTTCTGAAATCGGCAACAACGACGTCTATCGTGTGTTCGCGGTATCGTTCCAGGGCGGGAAATTGGTCTATCGGAAATCTTTCACCATCAACGACCAGGTATTGGTATCCTTCTTTGATAGCCCAAGCGGCAACTTCTTTGTGATACCCCTTTCTTGCTTTTACGATCGGAGCTGAAAGGGTCGACGGACTTTTCCGGACCAAATCCTTAACCTGCTTTAATATGGCGGAAAGGCTCTGCTTGTTAACTGGAACGTGACAACGCGGACAGAACTGGGTGCCGACTTTCGCGTAAAGGAGCCGTAAAAAATGATAGATTTCGGTCAGCGTAGCGACAGTCGATTTACCAGTACCCTTTGTCAGTCTCTGCTCAATCGCGACGCTAGGTGGTAATCCGGAGATATGATCGACATCGGGTCGTTCGAGTTGTTCGACAAACTGCCGCGCGTATGTGGACATACTATCGAGAAAGCGGCGTTGTCCTTCTGCGAAAAGAATATCAAAAGCTAAACTTGATTTTCCGGATCCACTTAACCCCGTTACCACAATCATCTTCTCACGAGGTAAGGAGAAGGTTAAGTTTTTTAAATTGTGATGCCGAGCCCCGTGTATCTCGATCGCGCGGTGCTTCAATCTGATTGGAGGATATGTAGAAACCTCGGCCACTTTCAGACTTTGATGCGTTCGGCCTAAAAGGAATTCGCCCGTTTTCGACCGAGGATTGGTTCGTACTTCCTCGGGTGTGCCGGTTGCCACAACTTCACCGCCACTTTCGCCGGCTCCTGGTCCCAGGTCGATTATGTAATCAGCAGCTTGGATGACGTCACTGTTATGTTCAATGACTATCAACGTGTTGCCTTCTTCAACTAACCGGTGAAAGACCCCAAGAAGAGCGGCAATATCATCGAAATGTAATCCGGTGGTTGGTTCGTCAAAAATCAGGAGCGAATGTTGATTCCGCTTCTTGTTTTCCGCTAGGTGCCCTACCAGTTTAAGACGCTGCGATTCACCGCCAGAAAGAATGTTAACCGGTTGACCGAGCCGTAGATATCCGAGACCAACATCGGAGAGAAGCTGCAGTCGATCTAATATCGGTGGGCCTGCTTCGCGGAAAAACATCAGTGCTTGAGTAACGGTTAGCTCCAGGACATCGTGTATTGATTTACCTTCAAGCTGAACTTCCAGAACATGCGGCTGATAACGTTTAGCTTGGCACTCCGCGCACCGAAAATACTGATCGCTTAGGAACTGCATTTCGACCTTTTCATAACCAAGTCCTGCGCATCGTTCACACCGGCCGGCACCCGAGTTAAATGAGAAAGTGCTTGAACTCATTCCTCGGGTTTTCGCTTGCGGCAATGCGGCGAATATCTCGCGAATTTTGTCGAAGACCCCAATGTAGAGCGCGGGCGTAGACCTGGGCGACCTGGCTAATGGTGATTGATCAACCGTGATTACCTCATCCACTTCATGGGCGCCGATCATTCGATCGCACAAGCCGGGCATTTCTTCACTGTTGCTGCCCTTGAGTCGCAGCAGGTTTTCGTAAAGAACGTTTTGAACCAGCGTACTTTTACCTGACCCAGAAACACCCGTAACACAACAAAGCACCCTTAAAGGAAACTTAACGTCGATACCCTTCAGGTTATGTTCTCTAGCACCGATCACCTCAATGAAATTACGAGGTTTACGACGTTTGTTCGGAACAGGAATTTGTTTTTGCCCAGTCAGGTAAGCGGCCGTCAAAGACTGGTTGCTGCCTTTTCCCAGGCTTTTTAGCGACCCTGTAAAGACCAGTTCGCCGCCTGCCTCGCCTCTGCCCGGACCTATTTCGACGATGTTATCTGCGGCACGGATCACGGCTTCTTCATGTTCGACTACCAGCAGAGTATTGCCTTTATCCCGTAGTCCGTGCAGAACTCCGATAAGACGACTAACATCTCGTGGATGAAGGCCTACGGTTGGCTCGTCGAGAACGAATAGAGTATTTACTAAGGATGCACCTAAGCATGTAGTCAGGTTGACCCTTTGAATTTCGCCTCCTGACAAGGAGCGCGTTGCTCGATCAAGTGTAAGATAACCTAGCCCGACATCGATAAGGTAACCAAGACGTGAGACGATCTGATCCCGTATCATGGTCGTTGCCGTATCACCAATCTGCACTTCCGCCACGATATCGGCCAGATCCTCAACCGGCATTTGCTGAAGCTCTGGCAACGTTAAATGACGATCTGGTGTTACTAGCTTGAAGTTGAGGGTTTCAGGCTTAAAACGCGTGCCACCGCATTCGCGGCATAATGTGTAAGCGCGATAGCGGCTGAGAAAGACGCGAACATGCATCTTGTAAGTGCGAGACTGCATCCAATCGAAAAAACCCTGCACGCCGTACCAGCCGCCGCTTTCCCAAACTTCTTCCGCGGACATATCCGGCCCAAGTTCTCCGTCAATGACCCAACGCTGGTCAGCTTCGGGGAGATCTTGAAAGGGACAATGAATGTCAACCTCGCGCTCCAAGCTGCGAGCGATGAGATCCTGCTGGCACTCACGCATTTGCCCCGTTTGAAACGGCTTTACTACCCCATCTGCTATGCTCAATCGCCGATTGGGCATAGCTCGATCCAGATCGATACCGATCGTTCGGCCAAAACCGCGGCAAGCTGGGCACGCCCCGATCGGGTTGTTAAAAGAAAATAGACCGGGCGTTGGTGGCCGAATGTCCAGATCGCAATAAGGACAATGCCAGCCGGTTGAAAAACGGCGCACTTCCTTGGACTCAGAAACGACCACGGCAGTTCGGCCTTTGCCGTATTTGAGTGCTTGCTCCAGAGCTTCCGTCAGGCGGCTCCGGTTCGCGTCGGACGTAAAGATTCGGTCTTGAATGACTGGAACCAAAGCGGGCAATCTTTTGAGGTTAGGTGCCGAATCGGTCCTGAGGATTTCCTCACTCAGATAAACGCGCAAAAAACTTTGTTGATTAAGAAAGGAAAAGAAATCCGCCGGATCTGTACCGGGAGGAGCCGGGACATCAAACGTGATAAGAATATGCTTGTCGCGCAATCCCTGCAGAATCTTTGACGATATGTCAGCAGCATTTTCTGGAATGATTTCCCGATGGCAGCTTGGACAAAAAGCGTGCGCGATCCGGGGGAAAAGCAGTTTGAGGTAATCATTGATTTCCGTCATCGTTCCGACGGTCGAGCGCGTCGTCCTGACTCGGTTAGCCTGTTGAATCGCGATTGCAGGAGGGATCCCGATGATTTCATCCACTTGTGGTTTATCCATCCGGTCCAGAAATTGCCGGGTGTAAGGGCTGAAGGTTTCCACATATCTACGCTGCCCTTCCGCATAGACCGTATCAAAAGCCAAACTGGATTTTCCGCTGCCGCTAGGGCCAGTAACGACATGTAACTGGTTCAGGGCTAGCTCCAGGCTGAATCCTTTCAGATTGTTTTGACGTGCGCCGCGTATAACGATGGAACTCTGCGCAGGTTCTTGGCACATAAAGAGTAGACGGTAGCACAGATGACAAACGGAAATCTTGGTTTTGGATGCTTCCTTGCGTTATGAAGGCTTGGTTGACATTGTTTTCCTTCAACGAGCGAGATTACCTGCACTGTAGTTTATGGCTCTGGTTGCTGAAGAGGTTATTCAGTTGTTAAAGCTGCAGCCCCACCCCGAAGGCGGCTATTACCGTGAAACCTTCCGCGACCCAGCAGCTTACGAGGGACGATCGTGTTCAACTGCAATTTACTTTCTATTGAGGGAAGGAGAACGCTCGCATTGGCATCGGATCGATGTTGCTGAAGTCTGGCATTGGTACGCCGGAGCCCCTCTCGAACTTTTCGTCTCGCCCGGGGTCTCCAGAGTTCACCTGCTTGGACCAGATCTGGCAGCAGGCGAGCGCCCCCAATGCGTTGTCCCAGCACATGTATGGCAATCAGCGAGAACGCTTGGGTCCTGGACCCTCGTTGGTTGCACGGTAGCGCCCGGGTTTGTATTTCCAAAATTTGAAATGGCGCCCCCTGGCTGGTCACCGCCTTTAGAGGAACACAGTGGCGGATAGGTCGTGAGCTTTCCTGGCAAGTCGGCCACAGACGCGAACCGGCGCACTAGGGAGTAAGACGCTGCAGCGCCTGCGAATCGGCGAAGACGCGCTAGAGGCTCCTCGCGGATCTAAAAGGCTTTCACAATTGCAATGCAGGAATGCGATTTTAGCGTCCAGGCAAATCCTCTTGGAAACACCGTTGTTGCTGCCAGCAGTCTCCGCGAGGCAGAGCGTCGCTCTCCAGTTTCGATCGAATGAGAGGCAATGTTCGGAAGCTGCTATATTGCAACTTACAAAGATAAAACAGGAAATCGGGCTGGTGGGATTCGAACCCACGGCCTCCACGTCCCGAACGTGGCGCTCTAGCCAAGCTGAGCCACAGCCCGTTTGTAGGCAAAGCCGAGCAGATTATCGCCGATCATTGCGGAAAGCAAATGTAAGTTCTCAGCGAAGGTGACCCCGGTTTTCCCGAAAATACTGCACTAACCCTGCAGTTACAGCCGCGGCATAC
>JAFAXJ010000275.1 GCA_019241095.1 Verrucomicrobiota bacterium
AAGCATTTGATCTTGGAATTACGCTTTTTGATGCGGCCGATACGTATGGCAACGGACTGAGCGAGGAGCTCATCGCGAAAGCCTTTCCCAACCAGCGTGATCAGATTGTGATTGCCACAAAGATCGGCTATGATTTTGTGCATCACGGTTCTGAGCGAAGGGGGCAACGAGAGATTCCACAGGATTTCTCACCTCCAGCGATTATTCGGGCGACTGAGTCAGCGCTAAAGCGCTTGAACACGGATCATATCGATCTGCTCCAGTTGCATAATATTCGGATGGAACAAGTCACAGACGACTCTGTCTGGGATACGCTCGAACTTTTGAGGAGTAAAGGATGGGTGCGGTATTATGGGATTGCTCTTGGACCGGCAATCGGTTGGATGTATGAGGGTATTAACTGTATCAAGGAACGCGAAATCACCAGCGTTCAACATATCTACAATCTCCTCGAGCAATATCCGGGGGCCGCAATTCAGCAGTCAGCGGACACGGCAAATAAGGATACCATGTTCCTGATTCGAGTTACCCATTCGTCTGGTCTACTGGAAGGGCAATACACGCCTGAGACTAAGTTTCCACCAAACGATCATAGGAATCATCGGCCAAGAAGCTGGCTTTTGAACGGAGTCAAGAAAGTCGACCAACTTCGTTTCCTGGAACGCGCTGATCGCACTCTCGGACAAGCAGCGTTGCAGTGGCTCCTTTCTGATTCGCGCGTTGTTTCGACATTGCCAAACATCTACAATGAAGACCAGCTTCGAGAATTTGCCGGCGCTGCTCATTGTGCGCCGCTCACGCAGTCGGAGCTGGATCGAGTAGAGAATCTTTATCGTACCAATTTTGGAATAGAGAGTAGCGAACCGCCCAAGTTCAAAGGCACCATGGAATTGGTTGCGGCGGTAGATTGATGGAAGTTCTGGGCTCAGCCGTTTTCGTTTTGTTGGTCGGAGCGAGCTTCGCAATTTTCTCCCGGTTAGGACGCAGAATTTACTTACTCCGAAGCGGCACCGTAAAAGTTGAACAGTTTGGCGGTTTGGACGCATTCTTTGTGCTCTCTATTGTGCTTTATATCGGGATGAATGGATGGCGAAGCGCGAATTCGGCTTCTGCTCGTTTACTCGACTCTTTGGATCCCGGTCAGCTCACGTTCGGCATTTTGATGTATTGGAGCCTGGTTATCGGTCCGATTCTTTTTTCGATGATTGCACGCGATATTTCGGTGCCTCAGGCTTTCGGGCTGAATCGCCTGAATCTGGTGAAGATCCTGACGTGGGGACTTGGCCTGCTCATCGCAGCCTTACCATTGATCGCCGCTACCAGTGTTCTCGTCTCGGCTCTCATGAAAGTCAGTCCGGAAAACGACACTCAGGAAATAGTGAAAATTTTCGAGCACCTATCTGATCCTATCAAACGGATCCCGCTTATTTTTCTTGCAGTAGTTGTTGCACCATTAGCTGAGGAATTCGTCTTTCGTGGTTACATATACGGAGTTCTGAAAAAGTACTTTGGACCGATTGCCTCGCTTGTATTCACCAGCACTCTTTTTGCGGTTATCCATCTGCATATACCATCGTTATTGCCACTATTTGTCCTCGCGTGCGTGCTGACTCTTTCGTACGAGCTTTCAGGCAGTTTGCTCGTACCGATGACAATGCACGCATTATTCAATGCCATCACATTGGTTGGAGTAGCACTCGGCCTGAAATGAAATTGATCGAAGCCGGCGAGGATGCCGTAGTCCGGGAGCTAGTCAAACAGTTGCGGATTGATGAGCGCGTAGAACTCGGAGCCGGAGATGACTGCGCTGTCGTTCGCGTCGCAAAGGGCATACAGCTTCTAAAGACAGACTGTATTATCGAGGGGATACATTTTACTGCGGACACTGATCCGCAATGGATTGGGTGGAAAGCGCTCTGTCGTGCGATTAGTGACATCGCCGCGATGGGAGGCGAGCCGAAAGATGCTCTCATCACTCTGGCCGCGAATCCTCAAGCCGAACTAAGCTGGCTGAGAAACATTTATCGCGGGTTGAGAGACGCCGCAGAGACTTACCAAATCAATCTTGTGGGCGGCGAGACAGCGAGATCTCCCGGTCCCCTCTTTATTTCAGTAGCTTTGACGGGTAAAGCCGATCGCGGAAGGTACGCAACGCGATCGGGCGGTAAACCTGGGGATTGTCTTTACGTCACCGGGCAGCTGGGCGGTTCGCTCAAAGGCAAACACTTGAAATTCCGTCCACGTCTATCCGAGGGTAGGTGGTTGGTGCGGCATCTTCCTATTCGCGCAATGATGGATTTGAGCGACGGTCTGGCCAGTGATTTACCCCGATTAGCTGCTTCGAGCAGGGTAGGGTTTGAGATCGAGTTGAGTAAAGTACCGGTTACTCGAGGTTGCACCATCCAAGATGCATTACGGGACGGCGAGGACTATGAACTGCTAT
>JAFAXJ010000301.1 GCA_019241095.1 Verrucomicrobiota bacterium
CAAGGCTTTCCAGATACCACTCTCACCGATCTCTGGAAGCTTCTGCCGCCCTCTGCAGTTTTGGCGTATAAGAATCGAGTCTCCATGGCCAGTTCTGCACACATGTAACGCCCCTGATCGTTTGCGAGCTAACTGCAGGAATCGCGCGCCTTTTAGAAGCATCCAAGTTTCCATGCACGGTGAGGGAATCGAACCCCCGACCTACTGGGTGTAAACCAGTCGCTCTACCGCTAAGCTAACCGTGCTTCGCTTGCCGTCTGAAACAGCGGTGATATCTAAATGGATTTTCCGAAGTGGTCAAACGACAGCACAGCTTCGGCCGATATGAAACTATTTTCCAAAAATGCAAAAATGTGGTGCGAAAAGAGTTTTGTGTCTTAAATAGTGCAACATGGATGGAACAAACCAATAGATAAAGGCGATGTTATCGGTGCTGGCCCCGCTGCCATATCGATACCTAAATAGCACTTACCAATTTTTCCGAACTTTACTCCGAGTGGTTGCAATACCTTGTTCATCACGCTGAGAAACAAACTAAACGCGTTCTGGGAAACCTTGTTCGAGCTTTGAGATCGTGGCACAACGCCTGCTTTTTCTTGTTTGGCTTGCGAATACCCAGTATAGAAATTTTCTTTTCACAGCGGTTTCTGTATCGAATCCCTTGATGATTGTATCCGCTCAGTTCGGCTTAAGACGCTGTCGGGACAGTTCGGAGCACAACCCAGGGCTTGCTTGTAAGACCTGAACGCATTCATTTTTGGATTCAGTTTCGACGCCCTATAAAGACATCCAGCATTTGCCCACAATTCGACGAAATGAAAAAAATCGAAGCGATAATTAAACCATTCAAACTCGAAGAAGTGAAAGACGCCTTATCGGATCTGGGTATAGAAGGTATGACTGTGACTGAGGTCAAAGGCTTCGGGCGCCAGAAGGGTCACACAGAGATCTACCGTGGTAGCGAGTATACGGTTGATTTCCTGCCAAAAATCAAGATTGAGGTCGTCCTCGCCGAAAGTTTGGTAGACAATGCAATCTCAGCTGTCGTCAAGGCCGCCAAAACTGGCAAGATAGGAGACGGCAAAGTTTTCGTTTATTCAATTGACGAAGCGATTCGGATCCGAACCGACGAGACTGGAGAAAAGGCAATCTGACTCCGATTGTGATAGCTTAGGCGGCCCGTATGATCGCGACTGAGCACAACGATTCGCTAAACGCAAAAATCCTGGCCGTCTCTGAAGATCGTATTCAAGGGTTCTTACGCGAACCTTTCGAAGAAATTGCTGCTCAAGCAGGTCTTGATGAGGATACTGTCATTGAACATATCAGAGCGATGCTCATGGCGGGTACCGTGCGCCGCGTTCGTCAAACGCTGCTCGCAACTAACCTCGCTCAGGGCGCCTTAGTCGCATGGAAAGTGCAGCCTTCGCTTATTGAAGAAGCTTTTTGTTTCATGTTCGAGAAAGATCCTTTCTCAGGGCATGTGGTCCTCCGGTCTACGGACGCGGAGACTCCCGGCAGCGAATACAAGTTATGGACAACAGTTAAAGTGCCTCAAGGATTTTGCATCAATGAGCATGTCAATCTTCTCAAAAAAAAAGTTGGCGCTGAAAAGGTGCGAATCATGCCCGCAAAAGGAATTTTTGCGCTTGGGGTTGGACACGTGCGCCGCAAATTGATCGAACCGGGCGCGAAAGCAGATCAGCCCGCTCAAATGATCAAGACCGAAATTGTTGAATTATCGGCCCTGGAATGGCGAGTTCTGCTGGCTTTGAAAAGGGAGTTCCTCGTATCCGAGATCGGACCGAGCCCTTGGATAAAGCGTGCAGAAGAAGCCAAGGTGCCACTGAACACCTTCTGCCAAGTCGCGCAAGATCTCGACCGCCGAAGAATCATCGGCAGGTTTTCGACTTTTCTAGAACACGTCAAACCGTCCACTGGCGGGATAAGGGTCACGAAATTTAACGCGCTATTTCATTGGGCGGTGCCACCCGGGCGCGAGATCGAGGCGGGTTCGCAGGTTGGCCGTCATGAAATTCTGACTCATTGCTACTGGCGAGAAGCCGGTCCAGAATTCGGTAACGTCAACATCATGGCCGTTGCCCATGGGACAGATAAACGCCGGCTTCTGGAACACAAGGCCGCTATCGATCAGTATTTGGAAAGCGTCGGAATCCCGGTCTTTTACACAAATGTCTTTTGGGGTGGTCGGTCTGAAATCAAGCCTTCTGAGATTTCGCCTTTTGCTTATTCGGATTGGCTGAAAGTATTACGAACGTAAGCGTTCCAAACTTGATCTGGCATGTTTTTGCAATCGGTACCCTAGTCTTTCGTTCGCCGCTGATTGGATCCTGAACATCGCGAGGCGTATCACCGGAAAGGGAGCACTTGACTTACAAATCAAATTCGAGAAGCCGCTCGGAGAGTCCGTCTTGCTCACGTTAACATGATTGGATCCTGGGGCAGTGCCAGAACACTTAACCGAGCAGCTTTGTTAAAATCCCGTTTATCAGGTTCGGATTGGCTTTTCCTTTGGAGAGCTTCATCACCTGACCTTTGAGGAAATTGATAGCAGCGCCTTTTCCAGCTTTGAAATCCTCTACCGATTTTGCGTTAGCCTCAATGACCTGCCGACAGAGCTGCTCGAGAGCGTCCAAATCGCTTTCTTGTCTCAAACCCTTTTCTTCAATAATCGATGCAGGATCCTTCCCAGATAGGAACATCGCGCTAAACACTTCCTTCGCCTGTTTGCCGCTGATTTTACCCTCTTCCACAAAGTCGGCCAACTGGCGAAAATATTTGGTCGGAATTTTGCAATCTGCAATCGACTCGCCAGTCGTTCCAAGGGCGCTCAGAAGATCATTCAAAACATAGTTCGCAATTGTCTTAGGGCGGCGCGCGCCTGCAGCGGCGGATTCGAAATACGCGGCCAAAGCAGTATCGTCGGCAAGAACTCCTGCATCGTATTCGCTGATTCCATACTGCTTCATGAATCGTTCCCGCTTTTCCCACGGAAGTTCAGGTACTCGACCTCTCACCTCGTCCATAAAAATTTCAGTCTGGACTGGCAAAAGATCCGGATCAGGAAAATATCGATAATCGTGGGCGGATTCTTTGATTCGCATCAGAACGGTTTGGCCTAAATCGTCGTCCCAACGCCTGGTTTCCTGCTGCAGTGTTCCTCCTTGCTCAATCACTTCGATCTGACGATCTATTTCAAACGCCAATGCTCGTCGAACACCGCTGATAGAGTTCAGATTCTTCAATTCAATTTTCGTTCCGAATTTTTTTTCGCTTGATCGACGGACCGAAACGTTGCAATCGCAACGCAATTGGCCCTTCTCCATATCTGCATCGCTGACGCCAGCATAGACCAATGCCTGTCTTAGCGACGTGAGATAAGCGAAGGCTTCTTCCGGAGACTCAATTTCCGGCTCTGAAACTATCTCCATGAGGGGTGTACCTGCTCGGTTGAAATCAATTCCGGTTGAACTCTCAAAATGAAAGCTTTTGGCTACATCCTCCTCTAAATGGATGCGCACAAGGTGCACTCGCTTCCCAGGATTTCTGATATTTCGCTGAGCATCTTTTGGATAAGCCAAGTTGTGCAATGGCACCTCTCCGGCTAAACATAGCGGGAGATCGTACTGGGATATTTGATAATTCTTGGGCATGTCCGGATAAAAGTAATTCTTCCGGTCGAAATTACAGATCGGAGCGATCTGGCAGTTCAAAATCAAACCGGTCAGCGCTGTCATCTTTAAAGCCTCAAGATTCATGACTGGTAAGGCGCCGGGCAGGCCGAGACACACTGGACAGATATGGATGTTAGGCTCTCCACCAAATTCCACGGCACATCCACAGAACATTTTGGTGCGAGTCCTGAGCTGGACGTGTACCTCGAGTCCGATTGTTCCGATATAATCACTTTTCATCTCAACTTAGCCTCTTCAAAGATGTTTTGCGTCCAGGTTCAAGCCAGTAGTCTCAGTTGAGTGTGGAAGTCCGGTGCCTGAGCAAGTGATCGCACAGAACGAGCACTGCCATGGCTTCTACCATCGGGACAGCACGTGGAAGTACGCATGGATCGTGCCGGCCGCGACCTGCCAATTTAGTTGCCTCCCCGGCAACGGTAACGGTGTCCTGTTCTCTCATGATTGTTGCAGTCGGCTTAAAGGCGACTCGAAACAAAATGTTCTCGCCGTTCGTAATGCCACCCTGGACGCCCCCTGAGAAGTTCGTCCGAGTACGCACACGGCCGTCTCTGACTTCGAACTGATCGTTCAGTTCAACGCCAGTCAATCGGGTTCCGCCAAAACCCGCTCCAATATCAAACCCCTTCGTAGCTGGAAGACTCAGCATTGCTTTGGCCAAGTCTGCCTCGAGTTTGTCGAAAACTGGCTCACCGAGTCCGACCGGTACGCCGCGAACGACGCACTCAATAATCCCCCCTACTGAATTGCCTTCTTTACGGACATTTTTGATCAGATCAATCATTTGCTCCGCCGCCTCGGAATCGGGACAACGTACTATTGAACGGTCCACCTCGGGTCGTGCCACGGTATCGGGCGCCACATTAGCTTCGATTTGGTGTATCGATTTGACGTATGCTACGACCTCCAGACCCGGCGCCCAACGTTCGAGCACTTTTTTCGCAACGGCACCCGCGGCAACCCTTCCAATTGTTTCTCTCGCGGAACTTCGCCCTCCTCCCTGCCAATTGCGAATTCCATATTTTGCCTGGTAAGTATAGTCGGCGTGAGAAGGGCGGAAAGCCGACTGCACCTCGCGATAGGCTTCCGGGCGAGCATCGGTGTTCCAGACCAGAATCGATATAGGGGTACCAAGGGTT
>JAFAXJ010000385.1 GCA_019241095.1 Verrucomicrobiota bacterium
TGCTGGTGTGGGGACCACCCCAACATCAACAACCTCAAAACCGGCGCCGGCTAATCCCGCTGAAACGGCACAGGTCAGCATTTCGCCCGAGGCCCGAGTGTCTCGGCCTACCACTACTACGCGCCGATCCGCTCCTTCGCCCAATACGGTAGCGGCGGCGTGAGCAAGACGGACGGCAGATTGAGGAGTTATTGGCTCAGTGTTCGCCTTCCCACGAACTCCATCTGTACCAAAAAGCTTTTGAGTCATCCGAAGCGAACCATCTTCCCGTCCTCAGAACGCGACGGCGAACATCCGCTGAATCCGGCCGGGCAGTCTTTCAAACCTAAGTCGCTCATTCTCTGGATTGCTGGGCTGCGTTTTTTTCGCCTCGCCATGGTTCGGGTGTAACTTCGACATCTCGTTTGATGACATACCAAACCGCAATGGCAACTACCAAAGACATTAGCTTTGCCCGCCAATTTTTGAGTAATAATCGTTTCATGTATCAAGCAGTCGTTTTGGGCTCAATCAGGGAAGTGCCTGCATCATCATCGGACGATTCATCCTGCAAAAAGAGCAATTCCGACAACCGTGTTTCGAACTGACCAGACTTCAACCCTCGCTCAATCCTACCTCGAAAGCACAAGGAGATACTCCCCGTTTCTTCGGATACGACGACGGCGACCGCGTCAGATTCTTCCGTGATGCCTAGAGCAGCGCGATGTCGAAGTCCCAAGCTGCGGTCAAGGTCTTCTCTCTGACTAACCGGAAAAATGCAAGCAGCCGCAATAATTCGATCATCACGAATGATTACTCCACCGTCGTGGAGCGGTGTTTTTGGAAAAAAAATTGTGAGAATAAGCTCTTGGGAAATATAACAATCAATATTCACCCCGCTTTCAGCGAAACTTCTGATGGGAGTATTCCGCTCGATTGCAATGAGAGCGCCGATTTGTTTGCTCGCCAATTCAAACACGGAATCAGTGATGATATCAATGGTCTCCTTTTTTTGAATCGGTGAAGAAAAAAAGCGGCTACTGCCAAGTTCAGCGAGAGCTCGTCGAAGTTCAGGTTGAAAGATAACGACGAGAGCTATAGCTAAAAAAGCGCTCAGTTCACGGAGCAGCCATCCAATGACGACCAGATTAAGGATTTGGGAAATCAGGGTTAGGCCAATAAACAGGAACGCTAGTCCCGTTAGTACCTTAGCGCCTCTAGTGCCTCGCAGGTAAAGATATCCATAGTAAATCGCGACTGCCAAAAGCAGGATCTCGACGGCGGAGTTCCAATTGTTCTCTAGAAAATCAAAGATCGCGTTGTTCATGGGAGAGGACGGCTTCCGTCACGCGCAGTGCGAGCGCATTTGGTTTTACATCATGAACGCGAAAGATTTGGGCGCCTTTGTATCGCAAGATGCTGGTCAAAGCAACGGTTGGCCAAAGCCTATCTGCCATCGGAAGATCACCATGGCCAAGGAGCTTGGCCAACATCGATTTTCTAGAAATGCCCACCGCAATCGGGCTATTCAGGGAAGCAAAACGGGGTAACCCACAGAGCAGGTCTAGATTGTGTTGTGAAAGCTTGCCAAACCCGAACCCTGGGTCGAGAGCGATCCTGGCAGGTTCAATACCTGATCTGACGAACTCGTCACGTCGATGCTGAAGGAATTGCAGCACTTCGGAAACCACATCGGAATAGCGCGGAGCCAAATGCATGGTTTTAGGTTTGCCCTGCATGTGCATTAAGATCACTCCGACGCCTGACCGTTTCAAGACTCCGAGCATATGTGAATCCCCCTGTCCTGCAGTGATATCATTGACGATATTTGCCCCGGCTGCTATGGCCTGCCGAGCTGTTTCCGCTTTGTAGGTGTCAACGGAGATGAGAACGTCTGGAAGCTTAAGTCTCAGCCGTTCAATGACTGGGATAACTCTGCGCAGCTCCTCGTCCACTGAGACCGGATCCGCGCCCGGTCGTGTAGATTCCCCTCCAACATCCACGATGTCCGCGCCTTCGGAAAGCATTTGAATCGCATGATCAACGGCGAGGTCCGGATTGAGATATTTCGCTCCATCCGAAAACGAATCGGGCGTAACGTTGAGAACGCCCATAATGATCGCGGACTGCTCGAGTACTCGATGGGAGAGCTTCCAGATCATTTGCGCACTTTGTACTGACGTGACTCCAAATGAAAAGCTGAATAAGCCTCACCGACCGTCTTTTTAGAGTGGGGAAGTTGAATTCGAGCACAATAAAAAAGGCCGGCTTTTGCCGGCCTTTTTATGATCAATTCGTCGTCCTTGGGACTAAGCGTTTGCCGGTTCACCTGGCTCATGCTGGGCAACCTTAAATCCTAATTGGTCTGCCGCGGCGTGTACTTCCAATGTATCGCCAGGCTTAATGTTGCCTCGCAACAATTCTTC
>JAFAXJ010000642.1 GCA_019241095.1 Verrucomicrobiota bacterium
TAAAGTTCAGCTTGCCAATGCGGCTGGTCTCGCCAACTTCTCCCATGTTTGCCCGAATCTAGGCTCATACCAGTTATGGCAAATTCAAGTAACGATTCACCTTACGATATACGAGTTCTTTTAGCGGCCCTGATTGCGGCGGCGATCGCAGTTTCGATCGGAATTGGCATTCTTGTCGGCTCAGAAGAAGCATTGCTGTTGGCCGGTATCTTTGGGTTTATGCTAGCTCTCGCGATTAACCTAACCCTGCGAGAGCGCATCTGGATACTGATTCCTGCATTCTGGTATGTGACCGGCAGAATTGGCGCTCTGCCGCTGCCGTTCTCCGTTCGTGATCTCGCCATTCTCCTTGCCGCCGGTATGTTTGTGTTGCTTTTTGCGATCCGAGCTATCCGTGGCAATACAAAAACTGAATTCTTGGATGTAATGGTATTTGTCAACTTTGCTTACTTAATGACCGTTTTTTTTCGAAATCCGGCCGGCCTAAATTCATTGGGCTCATCAACGGTTGGTGGCCGACCATACTTTGACGCTGCAATCGGATTGGTCGCATTCGTAGTTTTGACACGAGTGCACTTGACCCCTCGGCTTGCTAAAATCCTTCCGTTACTTGTGGCAATCCCGCCAATCACGACTTCATTACTTGGAGCGTTGACACACTTCGTCCCTTCGAGTGCTCCCTTCGTGAGCAGATTGTACAGCGACATCGATGTGTCCGAATACCTGCTGCAGCAAGCAGGTATGGATACCTCAGGGCCAAGCCGAGTCACTTCGCTCCTTAGCGGGGCGCGGGTCGGTTTATTAAGTCTCTTGAGCTACTTTGAACCGTTGAGTCTGCTTCTGCCAATACATTGGTTCCGATTTGGTTGTTTTTTTGCGGTCTGCATAGGTATCGCATTGTCGGGTTTTCGCAACGCGATCCTTTTTCTAGCATTTGCCTTTGTTGTAGCAACTTGGTTGCGCAGGGGGCTGGGCAAAGCAATTCTGGTTAGTATTGTCGGAGTAATCCTCGCTTTTGGCTTGGTTACAATTCATAATTTCGGGTTCAGCCTTCCCGTGCCGGCCCAGAGGGCTTTATCTTTTCTGCCGGGCGATTGGGATGCGGACGCCAAGGCAGATGCAGAGGATTCTGCCGATTGGCGTTTTTACATGTGGGACATGGTTCTCCACACCGATACATACATCCACAACAAACTACTTGGCGATGGGTTTGGATTTTCAAGCTATGAGCTGCAGATTATGGAGAATGCTCAACTTGGTGAGACAGGATTTGTTGACGGATCAAGGCAAGAGAGTTTTCTTATTCAAGGGGCTTTTCATAGCGGTCCCTTATCTGCGGTGCGATACGTTGGCGCTGTGGGGCTTTCGCTTTACCTGCTCCTGCTAGTGACCTCAGCCTGCTACGCATGGAAGCTAATCCGTCGCTGCTCGAATTCAGATTTCTTCCCAGTAGCATTGATGGTGGGCATACCGGTGATTTATGAACCCATCCAGTATGTTTTGGTGTTTGGCCAGTTTGACTCTGGCTTTCCTAACACGCTTTTTCTCTGCGGGATGTTAAAACTTATTTCAAAGAGTTTCGCTTCAAACGACATTCGTAAACCTATCGCAGGACTACATACTCCCTCACCTGTGACCTTGAGTAGCACTTAAGGAGGAGATGGCGCGAATCTCCCTGAATAATGAGTAGGACACGTAGATACGTAGCTGCGCTGGGAACCGGCTACATCGCGCTCGTTGTTAACGTGATCTGCGTCGGAGTCTCCATTCCGATGGCCCTGCATTTTCTGAACCGGCAGGAATTTGGGCTCTGGTCAGTTGTTTTACAGATCACGGGCTATCTGGCTTTGCTAGACTTGGGCGTCGGGCAGTCCGTCGCTCGACTGCTCGTGGATTCGAAGGACAATGTGAATGGCGGAACTTACGGATCAATTCTGAAACTGGCGGCCCTGGTCTTTGCAGTTCAGGCATCCCTTATCGCGCTGTTCGGGCTTACTTGTGGTCAGATGGTCGCAGATCTGATGAGAATCCCGCCGGCCTTAAGTTCAACATTTCGAAACCTGATGCTGGGACAATGTTTGATGATGGCATTTAACTTCATTGTAACGCCCATCAACCTGCCACTCTGGAGCCATCAGCGCGTTGATATCGGTAATATCAACAATGTTGTATCATTTCTGGTTAATTTGATGTTTCTCTGGTTGGGATTCGTGCTTGGTTTGCGGGCCTACAGTCTTCTTTTAGCTTACAGCGTTAGCTCGCTCGTTACCTTTGCACTCAATACAAATTCCAGCCTCAAGCTCAAACTACTTCCGGACGCAGGACACTGGGGGAAGCTTGATCGACGGCGCGTTTTCGAAGTATTTGCTTTCGGCCGAGACCTTTTCGTCACTAATCTAGCGGGCCAGCTCATCTCAGCGAGTCAGATCGTGCTCGTTTCGAGATTCGTCAGTCTCGATGCCGCCGCAATCTGGGCTGTATGTATGAAAAGCTATTCAATGGCACAGCAACTCATTTTCAGACTATCGGATTTTTCGGCCCCCGGCTTCTCCGAAATGGTTGTACGCGGCG
>JAFAXJ010000466.1 GCA_019241095.1 Verrucomicrobiota bacterium
CACGGGCCCGGGTATTTAAGCTGATCGAAAAACAGGTAATCATAGCCAAGGTCATTAAGCCGCGCACACATCAGTTCGACCATAGCATCGGCCAAAGCACCATATAAAAGGATCACAGCGAGACCCCGTCCGTTAGAATCCGGCCCAACCGCTGCGCAACGAGAGCCTGCACTTCAAGAGCACACCCGTACAACTGAGGAATACGGTCGAGTCCGAAGCAGTACCAGTCGCCGCTTTTCTTCAGCACCAGGGAGAGCCGATAAAATCCCAACCCGAGACTCTCTCCTACCTGGTGACAGTATGTGTCTACCTCGCTGACATTAGAGATTTGACCATCGGTCTGTACAAGCACTACCTCGCGACCGACCACGAAGGCATCGAACGCTTTTCCTGCAATCCACTCAGTGAGATACAGGGGCAATGAGCCGCCAAGCCGGGCGAGGTTCTCAATATCCTCCTTGGTCTGTATCGGGTATCGCGCGGGCTGCGTAAGTGGTGAATACCTGACCGGGCCAGACACGCTCTGGCAAAAGGCACGGGCATCGTCGATCGCAGACGTTACGAGCGTGCGCGGAAGCTTGAAACGAAGGCCGGGCACTAAAGAGATTAAATCGGGCACGTTGAGATGCGGTTTGTACCAAAGCTCTGGCCGAAGGCGGTTAACCACCTTACAAGCCAACTGGTGCAGCCATGCCATCAATAAAGCATTCCATTCCGCACTGAGGTATTGGCCGTCTCGGGTGTTAAAATCCTCCGGTCTGATTGGGATTCCGTAAAAACGGCAGAGCACACCACTGAGGTTGGCAAAGCAGACCCGCTCATCCTTATAGTTTATAGCGCCCTTTGAGCCCGTGCTCGACGGGTTCCACGCGAACTTCAGGCCTGGGAAAAGCTGATCTTCGCGCAAAAACAAGACCTCGGAGCCCTTGCTCAGAAGTTCTTCCTGAACGAGACGACAGCACAGGTCTTCGTCTCTGCCCAAAACTAGAACTACACCCATAGGGCCTTTATTTGATAGCGTGTTTGATCCTAATGCCGAGTCGTCGTACGACCTCGTAAATCTCCGCGACTTTATTGTGCCTTCAAAAGCACTTCATTTTCAAAGCGTCCATCGCAACCGAGGCTGTATTTTCACTAGTCCCCGGCCTGCTTCCGCGCTCACGCTATGAAATTATTAGCTTGGTTGAGCCGGTTTGCTCCCCTTCTTCAGGTCGGCAACTTCCTGCTCCAAATGGCTGAGACGTTGGATCAGATCTTGCAAGCCAGAGGTCTCAACGGGTCCGGCCTCAGGTCTCTCCGCGGGTTCTGTGGCCTTGGATTCGATCGGGGTAAGAGCAACTTTATCGTGGATATGTTCCTTTCTGTCTGGAAAATCCTTCTGGTCCTTTTGCTCCTTATGATCCTTAGCATCCTTTTGCTCCTTGGGATCCTTAGGATCTTTGTGGTCCTTGCTATCCTTGCTGTCCTTTTGCTCCTTGGGATCCTTAACGTTTTTCTGGTCCGATATGTCTTTTGGATCTTTGTGATCTTTGGTATCCTTCTGATCCTTTTCCTCCTTAGGATCTTTGTGCTCCTTAGAGTCCTTGATGTCTTTGGGCTCTTTAGGAAGTTTTTCCAAGGAATTTTCCTTCACGATTTGTTTTTCAGAAACTTGCTTAACAATAGCCGACGACGGCGGGCGGCTGAGGATTTCCGAGAGTTGCCGGACGGTGATCTCACCGACGCGGGAATCAAGATCGATACTGAGATCCGGCCGTTGGCTTGGATCGATAAATGGCTCTTCAGGCATAAGAGTTCCTTTGATACGCAGTTAATCCAAAGGCCTGTCGCAAGCGGAAAGCATTCCTTTTCCACCCTGACGATCGCCACTCCAAACCTTGGGGTTTCTTAATTTTTTGGTGAGCTGTTGCGCTAAGTGCTTTAGAGACGTTTCATGCGGGAACGCATTGGTACGATTAGATTTGGACGATTAAAATTCAAGCGTAAAAATCATAATTATCGAAAAGAGATCGTCAAACCGCGTCTGGAAAAGTGCATCCCCGTGAATGAATCCGCCAACGAGATTTTAAGGAGTTTGCTCTTAAAGAAACGTATTGGATCTAGGAGTCATAATCGGCACCGCTTTTGGGAAAATCGTCACTTCCATTGTTAATAACGTATTTATGCCTGTGATCGGGCTATTGGTTGGAAGAATTGATTTTTCAAACTTGTATATCGCCTTGAATGGCCGGCACTATGCTGGTTTGAAAGAGGCT
>JAFAXJ010000485.1 GCA_019241095.1 Verrucomicrobiota bacterium
TATGTCCTATTTGCTCAAACGACATATACTTTACGGAAGCGGGCCTTGTTCGAAATTCCGAAAGCGCCCACCTAAAAAGAGCCGCGGGACGGGAGTTGGCTTGTACAGTCCACAATCGAGGATATCGGTAGAGGCAGGTTTGCTCCGGACCAGGCGCCATGAATCTTGTGAGATCCAATTTCACCTGTCAGCAGCGTCTTTCGTGTCAACAGCGGGTTATGCAATGCTCTCAAACAGCAAAATCAAATTATATAGCAGCTTCTCCCCTTTCGTCCGTTCTGATCCGAATAGCTTCTTCGATCGGGATGACGAATACTTTCCCATCCCCAATCTTACCCGTTTTTGCAGCCTCAACTATAGTTTGAACAGCCCGTTGCACATGGTCGTCAGGCACCACAATCTCAAATTTTACTTTTGGAAGAAAATCTACTGTGTATTCACTTCCTCTATAAATTTCGGTATGGCCCTTTTGACGGCCAAACCCTTTAACTTCACTGACGGTCATGCCTTCGACGCCGATCTCTGTTAAAGCTTCCTTCACATCTTCCATCTTGAAGGGTTTAATGATCGCCTCGATTTTCTTCATACCCGTGCCAATCTGGGTTAGTAAACGGTAAAAGGCAAGGAAAGTAGACGCTTATCAGATAGACGCTGATCAGGTTAACTTCAATTCTGAGATTCATTGCAAATACGGGGAGGTTACGGGTTATAACGTTAGTCAAATGCCGGCTAGCAATTCCTGCGTCCCGATTCTGTCGAAAAAGCCCTGAACTAATTGCAAACGAGCAATCACAAATGCTGAGGTCTCGTGCAAAGCAATGACTCTCCACTGCAAAACATCCTAGGGCTAAGGGCAACGCAGCCTAAATATGCAATCCGCCAGAACCCGACTTCCGGGCCTCACCCACCCGCTGACCCTTGAAGATCTGCGATCACCATCGGCAACAATTCGTGTTCTGCTTTTTGAATGCGCGCGTGTAGCCGCTCAGGAGTATCGTCTGGTTCAATGCTGACCTTCTTCTGCGCAATTATCGGTCCGGTATCGATGCCATTATCAACATAGTGTACTGTACAGCCGGTCTCTTTTTCTCCCGACTTAAGAGCTTGTTTCCAAGCTTCTAACCCCGGATACTTAGGAAGCAGAGAAGGATGAATGTTGATGATTCGGTGCGCAAAGCTGGAAAGGAGCGCGCCTTTCAGAATTCGCATAAAACCTGCAAGCACAACCAATTCAACATCGGCTTCGTTGAGGAGGCGAACCATATCCTGCTCCACTTCAGGATCCAGTTTAGTACGGAATCTGCCCGGTCGAACGTACATTGCCGGTATATTTAGATCCCGAGCTAAATCTAATATTCCGGCATTTGCAACGTCTGAAAGGACGAGTCGCACTTCAGCGTTCAAGCGACCGTCGTTGATGCATTCGACGATCGCGCGAAGATTTGATCCTTTGCCTGATCCCAGGACTCCCAAGCGCAATTTCATCTGCGCTGCAATGTCCGGATCAAGCTTGTGGTCGATTTCCCAGGCACTATGGGTAATAGCTTTATTCGAGCGCCGATTGATTTCAAAACGTCCAATTCTTCTTTGTTGAGGCTATCTAACGAGTAGTCACCACCTTTGACGTAAATGTCAGGCCGTAACTCTTTGATCAAAGCGCTCGCGCGCTCTTCGCCAAATACAATGACATGATCCACGACTTCCAAAGCTGCGAGAACTTCTGCTCGATCCTGCTCCGAGTTGATCGGGCGTCCCAAGCCTTTGAGCGCGCGAACTGATTCATCACTGTTCAAACCGACTACAAGCAGATCGCCAAGGGCTTTTGCATTGGTCAAGTATCGAACATGGCCGACGTGCAAAATATCGAAGCAGCCGTTTGTAAAAACAACTTTCCTCCCGGTATTTTCCTTAGCCAGGCCGGGCGCCTGCGACCGATCTATCACTTTGTTCAACACAGCCGTATTCTTTTAAAGGTTGAAAGTTGAGCTTGTAAGTCTATCACAATCCATGCGCGATCCTCGCTTTGAAACGCTAGCAGATGTTTTGATCGGTTTCTCAACCAATCTGCAAAGAGGTGAGCATGTGCTCATCGATGCATTTGATATTCCAGATGAAATGGTTACCGCCCTTATCCGACGGGCCCGGGTTTGCGGCGCTTATCCTCACGTAAGTCTTCAATCGAATATTGTTACACGAGAACTATTGCGTGAAGCCGCTGAAGAACAGTACCAGGTGATGTCAGATTGCGAGTTGGCTAGAATGAAGCTGATGAACGCGTATATCGCGGTCCGCGGTAGTAATAACATCACTGAACTTTCCGATGTCGACACCAAGCGTATGCAGCTTGCAATGAAGCTTTTGAAATCTGTATTGGAACATCGCGTCAATAAAACCAAGTGGGTGGTGTTACGCTGGCCAACCCCTGCCATGGCGCAAATGGCTAACATGAGTACAGAAGCGTTTGAAGAATTTTTCTTTCGCGTTTGCTCGCTTGATTATTCGAAATTGGAATCTGGCATGGTAGCTCTTCAGCAACTCATGCAGATCACTGACCGGGTGCAAATTAAAGGGCCTGGAACTGATCTCCGTTTCAGCATCAAAGGCATCCAGATTATCACCTGCGAGGGAAAACATAACATACCCGATGGAGAAGTTTTTACGGCCCCAGTGCGAGATTCAGTCGAAGGCACGGTTCGATTCAATGCTCCGACGATTTACCAGGGGATCGCATTTGATAATGTCGAGCTCACCTTTAATCGGGGCAAGATTGTCGGCTCGACGGCCAACAATGCAGAGAAGCTGAAGGAGATCCTTGATTCAGATGAGGGTG
>JAFAXJ010000549.1 GCA_019241095.1 Verrucomicrobiota bacterium
CTAGAGTTCTGAGAAAGCGTCAGCCAATCTATGACGGAGGAGTGGCTACTCTTCGAAGATTCCAGGATGACGTAAAAGAAGTCAGGGCTGGTGTTGAGTGTGGTATAAAGCTTGGTGATTTCACTGAATATGAGGTGGGTGACATCATTGAGTGCTATACCCTGGAGAAAGTAGCTCAACAGCTTTAAGAGCTGTCCAATCCAAAGCAATTCGACGCAGCGACAAAACGCGCGTTCTCCGGTTAAGTATGCGTGACGAAGAACTAACGCGAATGCGATGAAGTTTCTGCGAGAACATGTGCCTGCAGGGAGATTCTATGAAACATCGGCTTGAACGGGTTAACGAAGTCCTGAAACGTGAACTTAGCGAACTCATTGTCCGAGAGCTCAATTTTAGCAGCCACATCCTGGTTACAATTCCCGCAGTGGAGATCAGCCCCGACCTGCGTCAATGCCAAGTCTTTGTAAGTGTGATTGGCGCGGATGACGAAAAGGCGACTGTTCTTGAGGAGCTGCAAGAACACCGAAACACTCTTCAACGCGAGTTGTCGAGGCGGGTGGTACTTAAGTACACCCCGCACTTGAATTTTAAGCTTGATGATTCGATCGAGCGAGGCAGCCGCATCATTGAGATCATGCAGAATCTCGAGAAGCCTAAGAGCGACCAATGATGGCCTCCTTCAAGGAAATTGCTCAGGCAATCTATGGGGCCGAACGTATTGCCGTTTTGAGCCATGTCAGACCTGATGGGGATGCGATCGGCTCCCAGCTTGCACTCGGCCAAAGCCTGGTGAGCTTCGGCAAATCGGTCGTGCTCTGGAATCAGGATGGTCTGCCTTCCAGCATGGCGTTCTTACCTCATTCGGAGCTTGTGACGAAGCCACCGCCAACGCCAAGCGACTTTGATTTGGTTATTGCGCTGGACACTGCGAGTAAGGAAAGGCTTGGTAACACTTTGCAAAGCTTAGGCAAAGTTCGGCTATGGATCAATATTGACCACCACGCTAGCAATCCAGGTTATGGAGAGGTGGTGTTCATTGATTCGAACGCTCCAGCTACCGGCCAAATCATTTACGAGTTTCTGACCCAAACCTCTCTTCCGTTTAATCAGGCAATTGCGGATGCCCTCTTCGTGGCGATCTCAACCGATACAGGCTGTTTTCGATATCCGAAAACGAGTGTTCGGACATTCGAGATTGCTGCCGAATTGACCGGGCGCGGCGTCGACGTTGCAGAGGTTTCACGTAAGCTTTACGACTGCTATCCAAAACGACGGATTGAGCTACTGGGCCGCATATTGCCCGCTGCTCGGTTCAATGGCGAGGATCGCGTCGCTAGCCTTTCGTTGACCCAGGCCACAAAAGACGAAATCGGTATTCTGCCCGATGATGTCGAAGGTTTGATCGACTACATCAGGAGTGTCGACACTGTCTTAGTTGCTATTTTCTTTGAGGAAGTTCAGGATTCCAAGGTCCGCATCAGCATGCGGTCCAAAGATGAACGGATTGACGTCAATCGCATCTGTTCTGAATTTGGGGGCGGCGGCCACCTGTTTGCAGCCGGCGCTAGAATGCGCGGCAACATTGAGGCCGTACAAGCTGTGGTCTTAAAGAGGGTCTTAAATGAAATCAGTCAGTCCTTATGATGGCGTGCTTCTGATCGACAAAGCAGCTGGTATGACGAGCCATGACGTAGTGGCGCTTGTTCGTCGGAGGTTTGATACTCAGAAAGTTGGACACTGTGGCACCCTCGATCCAATAGCGACCGGTCTGCTCTTGGTTGTAATTGGACGTGGCACTAAGATCCAAGATTTGCTGATGAGCGAGGATAAAGAATATGTCGGTATGATGAGACTTGGCAAGGCGACTGATTCCCATGACAGCGAGGGTAAGGTGGTCGAAACCCGTGATTACACTACAGTTGATTGTAAGTCGATTAACATGGCCTTTGAGCAGTACAATGGAGATTTCTACCAGCTACCTCCGATGGTTTCCGCGATAAAAAAAGGCGGAGTCCCATTGTACAAGCTAGCCCGCTCTGGGAAAGTAGTGGAACGCGAACCGCGTCTCGTTCATGTATACGCGCACGAAATCTTGCGCATCGAACCGCCTGAGATCGATTTTCGGGTAGTCTGCAGCAAGGGCTTTTACGTACGAACGTACGCGCACGACATTGGCGAACACCTAGGCTGTGGAGCACATCTTTGCTCATTGCGTCGGACTAAGTCAGGGCGCTTCAACGTGTGCGATGCGCTACCAATCGATTTGCTACAAACCGCGATGAGAGACGATCTGGCTCGTCGAGTTCTTTCGCTTCCCGATGTGTCCAGAATGCGAGGTGCTTGAAGTCCAGCATGAAAGTTCTGCACACAATCGAAGAGTTGGCTCAGATACCTGGTCCCGTTAATCTAGCAATCGGCGTGTTTGATGGCCTCCATCTGGGCCATCAAGCGGTAATAGGCCGGGCAATGAACAGCAGAACCCGAGCACGGACCGTAGTAATGACCTTTGATCCTCATCCTGTCCGGGTTTTACGACCGGAGAAAGCGCCTCGCCTGCTCACCTCCACTCAACACAAGATCATGTTGATCGAGCAACTAGGGGTAGATGCCATCCTGGTTCAAAAGTTTGATATCCCGTTTTCTCGAACGACCCCTGAGCTGTTTATCGAGAGCCTATTTGATGCAACTAACCAGCTACAGGAAATATGCGTCGGCGAGGGATGGACCTTCGGAGCGAACCGTTCAGGGTCGGTGGAGCTTCTCGGCAGCCTGGCTATTAAACTGGGCTTTGAGCTGGCAAGCGTGCCTTCGGTGGAGATAGGTGGCAAAATCGTAAGTAGCACGTTAGTCAGATCTGCGATCGAACGCGGAGATCTTGATTTCGCCGCGAAGCTGCTAGGACGACCCTTTACGATTTTGGGTACTGTCGCGGAGGGCAGACAGATCGGCAGAAGTCTCGGATTCCCGACTGCCAATCTTCGAGCCCACAATGAACAGTTTCCGCCGGACGGAGTCTATGCTGCGCGCGCATGGATACGCGATGAAGAATTCGGTGGCGTTGTAAATATCGGGGTGCGCCCGACGGTGGAAGTACGAGCTGGAGAAAGGCTTTTGGAGCTGCATGTCTTTGACTTTCGAACCGATATTTATGGTGAGGACGTGCAAGTGGAGTTTCTCACTTACTTGCGTCCTGAGCGAAAATTCTCGGGGCTCTCTGAGCTGAAACGACAGATAGCTCGCGATGCGGACAGTGCGCGTGAGATTTATCGGAAAGTCGCTCACGAATCCAATCCGGGGCAAGGCTGCGCTAAACTGCATCCCTGAAATAGTTTCATACCTTGGGACTCAATTACACGCTAT
This sequence comes from Verrucomicrobiota bacterium, assembly GCA_019241095.1. Classification (GTDB taxonomy): domain Bacteria; phylum Verrucomicrobiota; class Verrucomicrobiia; order Chthoniobacterales; family JAFAMB01; genus JAFAXJ01. The sequence continues at coordinate 3,361 of JAFAXJ010000549.1, forward strand.
GGGACCCATGATCTGTCCCTTCAGATTCCTAGAGCTGTCAATAACCATTGATCCGGTTGCCCCGTGACAGCATGCCGATTGGCTAACTGAAAACTCTCGATTGCGCTTTGAGTGCTCGGACCGAGGTATCCGTCGGTATCTCCGGGATAGTATCCACGAAGACGAAGTGCGTGCTGGATAGCCCGCACTTCAGAATTCTCGAACTGCACGAGGTATCTGGGCTCTGGTGTTTGGTGACCTCCGGAACTGTTTGGGGCAATAGGCCGATTGAAACGCGGATCGTTCGCTACGGGCGCAACATCAACTTCAGCCCGGTTTACCCGAGAAAGGTCGGATTGGTATCGAGACGAGGCGCTCGGCAATGTTGGGTAGGGAGTATAAGGCTGTACTCCATTCCTATAAAAGCGGCCGTTATACGGCGTTGGCGCCAAATAGATTGGCAGTTTGGATGGGAGGCCGAGTTGACTAGCAGACAGGTTAAGGCGTGGAATAACGATAGTCCGAGCCGGCTCCGAAACCCCTATTCTGAATCCGGCCCCGGAATTGGCAGCACTTTGTCCAAAGGTACAGGTACTGGTAGAAATCAGTAAAATACCCGCCAATAGATAACCTCGATTGATAATCACTCTTTGTTTCCTCCTGCCTCCTCGCGTCCGAACATGAGCCCCTGTTCGTCGCCTGTGTATAACATCGCCGAAGTCTTCGCTGATCGCGAGTCAATTTGTGAACGGGCTGCTCCCTGGGTCTGACGTTCCTCGTACTATCTTTGTGAAGACGGTATGGATTTTAGGTGATCAGTTGCTGGCGCGAAATGCCGCGTTATTGAATGTCGAAAAGGATGCCGCAGTCCTGATGATTGAGTCGAAGGCGCGTGGAACTCGCATTCGATATCACAAGAAAAAGTTGGTATTAGTTTACTCAGCCATGCGGCATTTCGCGGCGGATCTACGCGAGGCTGGATGGAAAGTCGATTATCACCTTTTGGGCGAAACTCCCAACTTCCAGAAGGCCATAGATCTTCACATTTCTAAGTATCGTCCTGAGAGAATCGTCATTACCGAGCCGAACGATTGGCCAATGCAGCAAACGCTTTCCAACCTTAAACTCAGCGTCCCCATACAGTTCATTCCAACCAACCAGTTTTTGGTTGGTCGAGAGGAATTTAAGCAATGGGCTGGACGCTCGGCTCGGTTGCTCATGGAAGCTCATTATCGCCGCATTCGGAAAAAGACTGGTTATCTTATGCGAGAGAACGAACCGGAAGGCGGTCAATGGAACTATGACTACGCAAACCGATCCACCCTGCGGGATTGGCAAAGAAACGGAAAACCTCGGTCAGAGAAGAATCCACGACATCAACCGGACCAAGCGACTAATGAGGTGATGAAACTCATTGAAAAAGAGTTCGAAGGTAATCCTGGTTCGACAAACGGTTTCTGGCTACCCGTAAACCGCGCGGAAGCTTTGACCTGGCTGCAGGACTTCATAACCAATCGCCTGCCCCATTTTGGTGCGTACGAAGATCTTATGGTTTCCGGGGAACCAGTGCTCTACCACTCGGTCTTATCACCGTTGTTGAACCTGGGGCTTCTTAGTCCGACAGAGTGTGTAGAGGCCGCAATCGAAGCTTATCGCAAGGGTAAAGCACCGCTGAACTCAGTGGAAGGTTTTCTCCGGCAGATCATCGGATGGCGTGAGTTTATCAATGGCATCTATTGGACCCGAATGCCCGGATACAAGGAGTTGAACTATCTGGAAGCCGATTTGCCACTGCCGTCCTGGTTCTACACGGCAAAAACGGAAATGAACTGTTTACACCAGGTGCTTAAACAGGTCATCGATCTTGGATATAATCATCACATCCAGCGCTTGATGGTACTGGGGAATTTCTTCCTGCTCAGCGGCATTCGGCCCACCGAGGTGGAGCGATGGTACCTGGAAATGTATGTTGATGCATACGATTGGGTAATGGCAGCGAATGTCTATGGAATGGTCCTTTTTGCGGATGGCGGCTATATGGCAACTAAACCGTACGCCGCCAGTTCGACTTACATAAATAAAATGAGCTCCTACTGCGAAGGATGCAGATACAAACCGGAGGTCAAGACAGGGCCTGACGCATGTCCATACAACTATCTGTATTGGAACTTTTATGCCAAACATCAGGAGAAATTTCGGACTAATCCTCGGGTCAGGATGATGATTAACACTTGGCTTAAAAAGACTGAATCTGAAAAAGGAGCTATCCTGCGGAATGCCTCAGATTTCCTAGAGAAACTCGGACGGTAGAAGTCGACTCGTTTTTTAGTTGAAATCCTGACTCTGTGGGCTAGTTATGCCATCCTTCAAAGGCTCCGAGGTAATGACTATGAATATCATTTACAAGATCGAAAAAGAACAGCTGAAGGCGAATTTAGCGCCATTCAAAGTCGGAGACACAGTGAAGGTCCACACAAGGGTGGTTGAGGGCGATAAAGAGCGAATTCAATTGTTCACCGGCATTGTGATTGCCCGCAGAGGCAATGGATTGAACGCTGATTTCACGGTTCGCCGGATTTCTTACGGGGAAGGTGTAGAACGAGTTTTCCCATTAAACTCACCCCGAATTGCGAAAATCGAGGTGGAACGCCGTGGAGAAGTGCGACGCGCTAAGCTGAATTACTTGCGCGACCGAAAAGGCAAGCAGGCCATGGCCGTCAAAGAAAAATCACAGGCTGCCAAATCTTAAAGAAGCTGACTTGAATTTTCGGTAGCCAAATTTAGTTTTGGCTCCATGCCCTGCGACTTCAGTCTGGAGCGGAAATTCTGGACTCAAGGTTTCTCTTTGATCGCGGGCGTTGATGAGGCTGGACGGGGACCCTTGGCCGGCCCGGTGGTTGCCGCGGCCGTCGTACTTCCGGCTGATTTTTCTCTGGCTGGAGTCGATGATTCCAAAAAACTGATCCCCGCAGCGCGGGAGGAACTTTTCGGGGCTTTGACAAGGTTTAGTGGCTGCATCAGTTACGGCATCGGAGTTTCTGAATCCGAAGAAATAGATCGTATCAATATTTTGCAGGCGACTTTTCGCGCAATGGAGCGAGCCATCAATGCGCTAACTGTCAAACCTGAGCATATTCTAGTTGATGGCCTGCACGCCCCGACTTTCAACTGCCCTTATCGGGCCATTGTGGATGGCGACGCAAAATCAATCAGCATTGCCGCGGCAAGTATCATTGCGAAGGTGACTCGAGACCGTATTATGGTGAATTGGCACGAATCCTTCCCGAAATACGACTTTATCAGCAACAAAGGCTATGCTACGGCAGCTCACCTTGAACAGTTACAAAGTCTGGGACCTTGTCCGATCCATCGGAGATCTTTCTCGCCGGTTTCGCAGACAGTTTTCCCGTTTTTCCGCTCTTCGCGTTCTGTCCAAACGAAACGTAACGCCTCACCTGCTTCTGGGAAGACGCGGGGAAAGTCTTGCAGCGAAATACCTCCGCAGTGAGAACTTCCGCATCTTGTACCGGAATTTTCGATCTAAGAGAGGTGGAGAGGTCGATCTGGTTTGTCGCGATAAGGACGTTCTTGTTTTTGTCGAGGTAAAAACCCGATCGACCGATACCTTCGGTGCTCCCCACGACGCCGTCACTCCCAGCCAGCAGACGCGTATTCGGCGCGGAGCTATCGAGTGGCTTCGGCTATTAAATAATCCGAAGATTGTTTATCGATTCGATATCGTGGAGGTCTTGATGGATAGTTCACCACGAATCAATCTGATTCGTGGTGCATTTGAAATGCATGATGAGGTTTAGGTCAGGAATCTCGGATGTCTGAGGCGGACTACCTGATCGTTGGCCAAGGACTCGCAGGATCGGTACTCGCCTGTCTCCTGGCAATGCGGAACCGAAAATTCATTATCATTGACGATGCCCATGCGTCCGCAGCATCCAAATCTGCGGCTGGAATAATCAACCCAATTACAGGCAAGCGGCTCAATCGCCCTTTGTTGATCGACGAAATGCTTCAAAGCGCATTTGAGTTTTACCCTCAGGCCGAACGACTACTTGGCCACCGGTTTTTCTATTCGCGAAAGGTTCTTCGGCTGCTGCAGAGCGTAGAAGAGCAACGGTGCTGGGCGCGGAGACTCGCGACCGGTGAGTACCGCAGGTACGTTGCAGATCAAATTCCCTCATGCTCAATCAAGGGATACGAGTTTGGCGGCTTCGAAATAGGTATGGCTGCACAGCTGGACGTTCCTAAGTTTTTGGATAGCGCACGCGACTATTTTATTGCGGCAAACAGCCTGGTGGAACGAAGATTTGAATACTCAGATATTAAGTTTTGCAGTAATGGCGTCCAGTGGTGTGAGTTTCGGAGCCCGGTTTTAGTCTTCTGCGAGGGATACAAATTAAAAAAAAATCCGTTCTTTGGTGGTATTGAGATGAATCCGGCGAAAGGTGAAATGTTGACTTTTCGAAGCTGCAGTTTCGCTGACGACCGAATTGTTCAACGCGGAAAATGGATCTTTCGCAATCAAGATGGCTTAATCAAGGCTGGCACGACCTACTCTTGGGATCTGTTGGACGAGATGCCCACCGCACTCGGAAGAGCCGAGATCCTGAAAGGACTAGAGGAGTTTGCAGATTTCAGATTTGAGATCGTTGGACAAACTGCGGGAGTACGACCGGTCGTCCGGGCAGACAACCGGCCTGTGGTAGGCAGTCATCCCGAACATCGTGCATTAGCCATCCTGAACGGGCTTGGCTCAAAAGGTGCTCTACAAGCCCCTTGTGCGGCGGATCAATTAGTCGATCATTTAGAGAATGGGAAACCGATCCGTCCTGAATTTGATGTATGCCGAAATTTAGTTTGGAAACAGCGAGTCAACGCCTGACGGCTGAGGCGGCAAGTTGGCTCCGGGAAGCCCTTTTTGAAGGCGCTTTCGCGGTCGATGCGACAGTGGGAAACGGATTCGATAGCTTGTTTCTTGCTCATCAGGTCGGAAAAACCGGGACCGTACTGGGATTTGACGTTCAGAAACGGGCGTTGGGCGACGCGCGCGAGATGTTGAAATTTGCCGGCACGATTGATCGCGCAAGGTTCATACACGATAGCCATTCGCACCTCGAAAACTATATAGAACCTGATCAGCTTGTTCATGGGGCAATGTTTAACTTAGGTTATTTGCCACGTGGAGACCGAAGGATCATCACTCGTCCTGAAACTACCATTCTTGCTCTACAAGCAGTATTGCGACATCTGACTCCGGGCGGCCGTATCACGGTACTCGCCTACCGAGGACATGAAGGCGGCACATTCGAGTACATCCAGATCCGTCTATACCTTGAGGAGCTATCGGCTGAATTCGTAAGGGTTGAAGAACTCGCTGGCAGTAACGATTCGGAAACAGCTCCTAGATTATTCAGAATTCTGAAGAGACCCACAGTTCCGGAGTAAGAAGCGCACCCCGAACTCCATCGCGGTAACCAGCTTTGATCGCGTCGGTTTGTATAAGTGCTCGAACGATTTGAGAATGAGGGTTTCTCTGATCACATCTTAAGCTTTCTAGAAGCTGGTATTTTCTTAAGGTTATTTGGCAGCCTTCTCGCCCTGAACATCAATCTAGAGCTGGAATTGACGAAGCTCAAAACTGAGCGCATTCGATACAGTCATGGCAAACTGTGCAACAGGAATTTGGGTCTACGAAGATTCGGCACGGATTTTATTACCTGTTACAAACAACAAATAATGAGACCGGTTGGTAGACTACCAGGGCGTGTACATGTCGCAAATCTTGACAGCAGCCGATCGGTTTCGGAGGAATAGTTCGATGCGCCTTTTTTATGTGTTTTTCTGTTGGACCTTAGTCGCATTGATGAGCGCCTGGGGCGAACGCGTTTATGAAGGATACACAGT
>JAFAXJ010000679.1 GCA_019241095.1 Verrucomicrobiota bacterium
AGACAATTGCCTGCGGTGCGGCGCACTTAAGCGAGTCGAGCAAAGTAGTCGTGCCGACTAGCTCCAGGACTTTGTCCACACCTTTTGGGTTGGTTTTTCGAACGTCATCCGCGATTGCGCCGTTGTCGATAAACACGTGTTCCGCGCCATTGTTTCGGAGTAACTCTGTCCGCTGTGGATCACGGCTGGTAGCCGAGACAATCGCTCCCAGGTTTCGCGCGATAGCCGCGGACGCAAGTCCGACCGAGGTGGTACCCCCGCGGATAAGAAGCCGTTCGCCCTTGTTTAAGCGCAAGGCGGTAAAGAGCGATCCCCAAGAGGTCTGCAACATTTCCGGGATTGCGCCGAGCGTTTTCCAGTCGAGTTTCGTTTCGATTTGCTGCGCCTGAGCGGCAGGCACGCAAGTGAACTCCGCATAACCGCCGTCGATTTGTCGTCCCAAGCCGCCCATCGCCGTTAGGACCGTGGCTCCTTTCACGAACTCTCCACCTGGTGCCTCCTCTACGATTCCGGCCGCTTCGATCCCGAGAATTCTAGGAAACTTCACGTTCGGTGAGTGACCTTGGCGGGTGAATAGCTCCGAACGATTTAGACCGAAAGCTTTCACCGCAATTAGCACCTCGCCGATTTGCGGGGTCGGAATGGGGCGGGACTCGATTTTTAGCACTTCCGGCCCGCCTGCCTCGTAGATCACCGCCGCCTTCATCTGCCGTCCACTCCGATTCATAGTTGATCCTAGCTCCTTTGTTATTTTCTCCGCGATTGGATTATTGGTCGCAAAGAGGTGGCGATGAATTTTCCAGTGCCGGCTGATCTGCGTGCGGCCCGAATCTGAGCGAGAAACAGAAATGACCGCCAGCCTTACCGACGTCTTTGAGCGTCCTCATCGAGGGCTGCTTTAACCGCTACCTCCAATTCGTCATACAGAGCATGATCGAGTCTTAAAACCTCTTTTGCCGCATCACGACCCTGTGCTAGTTGCTGACCTTTATAGGAAATCCAGGAACCACGTTTCTCCAGGACGTTTTTTTCTAAAGCCAGATCCAGCAAAGCACCGACGTTAGATATCCCTTCGTTATACATGATGTCGAACTCAGCTTCCGTGAACGGAGGAGCAACCTTGTTTTTGACTACCTTTACCTTGGTTCGGTTCCCGGTGACGGTTCCATCTGTCTGTTTGATGGCGCTGATTCGCCGGATATCGATCCGCACACTGGAATAGAACTTCAGTGCTTTTCCACCCGGCGTTGTTTCCGGATTGCCAAACATTACGCCGATCTTTTCTCGAATTTGGTTAGTAAAGATGCAGGTCGTTCGGGCTTTAGATATGAGCGCGGTCAGTTTGCGGAGTGCCGCACTCATCAGCCTGGCCTGGGCGCCTACCGTTGCATCGCCGATTTCACCTTCCAGCTCGGCCTTAGTAACCAGCGCTGCTACAGAGTCAAGGACGATTACGTCCAGGGCGTTTGAGCGGATCAGCGTCTCACAAATTCTCAAGGCCTCTTCTCCGGAGCTTGGTTGGGACACTAGCAAATCTTCGAGATTAACGCCGAGGCGCCGGGCGTACTGTGGATCGAGAGCATGCTCTACATCAATGAAGCCCGCCAGGCCGCCCCTCCTCTGGGCCTGTGCTATCACGGTTAGCGTTAGCGTCGTTTTTCCCGAGGACTCTGGTCCAAATATTTCGATAATTCTTCCTCGAGGAAAACCGCCAACTCCCAGAGCACGATCGATAAGAATGTTCCCAGTAGGGATAACCTCGATCGGAACAACCTGATCGTCTCCCAGCCGCATGATGGCGCCTTCTCCGTAATCTTTCGCTATCTGCTGCAGAGCGAGATCCAAATTCTTCTTTCGGGTGGCGTGAGCGGGATCGATCGATTCCGTCTCGGAGTTCTTGGCTGCCATGATCCGTGAGATTAACGAGCTTTAGGGGTTGTTCAATCGCAATTCTTTTCCAAAGCGGTGACGGTAACAGGGTGCACGGATGGGTGGACCTACTCAACAGTTCATCGATCAGCCAACTCTCACCCTCCACCTCGGTAACGTTGGACCGGCACAGGTGACCAAGGTCGCATGGCCGATACTCTGACAATGGCTCTTCCGTGGGGATTCAGGCCCGAAATCCCGGGGCATACGCCGGATTAACCTGGCCCTCCTCTCAACTGCGCACCGAATGAAACGAACTTTTGTTAGGACGCGGATAACAAGCTGGTTCAATATCAGTAAACATAGAAAATATTAATTTTAGAATTGAAACCTTTGAACAATCAGATAGGACTCTGGCGGAGGGGCTGTGTTGTTGGGCTCGCCTTTATAAAACTATTGAATAACAATCCCGATTCTATGGTAAAAAGTTGCATTTTTGGGTTAGCTTGTGTCGCTTTCATGTCGGCGTTGTGCTGCGCACAAACAGTTCAAGACATTTATCTGGCAATTAGGACCGATGGCAAACCTGGATCTGGGCAGTCCTATGATCCGTATGATGCAGGAACTGCCGGTAAGTACGACCAATTACTACAAACCTACAGCCACGATACGGCCTTTCATTATTACCCTGGGACCTATCAGACCAGCGGTTGGCACTGGAATACCCGGCATTCGGCTGGCGTTAACTGCAAACATTATGGCGCCAACATGGATCAGACGATCATTCAATTGATTGGCGCGAGTGACCCAACCCAGGATGGAGTAATTTTTTCCGCGGATTGTTGGGGTATCACCGATGGATTTGAAGTCCACGATATGACTCTCGATTGCAATGCTGCCGGAAATCCTAAGTTTACCCATGGCATCGGTGCCGTGACTGCGCTAGCCCTGTGCGGAAGCAACATTCTTATCCAGAATGTTAAATTCATCAATTTCGGAACTTCGAAGAGCGGCGCCGAGTGCTTCGTCGTTCTCATCGCCCCGATGCCACAGATGAATTATCGAACATTTAACAATATCAAGCTCGATGGATGCGTCTTCACATCCCCCGCAACCGGAAATCAGGACGGAGTGGATTGCGCTATCATCGGATCCCCGACAGGCGTTACGGTGACAAATACGGTCGTGCAAAATTGTTGGTTTTTGAACGTCGCCTCTGATTTCGCCTATTCGATCGCCTTCTTTGCTCAGCAGTGTGATGGCAACTACGTGCAGGGATGTGGCACCGGTACTTACCTGGAAACTTTCAGCCCTAATCATTATCCCTGGGTAGTGGAGAATAATGTTTTTAGCAATGTTGGTGCGGCCGCACAGATCACGTTCCATGCGACCGGAGAGGTCGATAACTTAACCTTCCAGAACAACACGGTAGTATTACCTAATCAGATAGGTCTCCAATCGAGGGCAGTCAGCGTTGAGGAGCCCGTGGAAACTGTCACCGGAACGAAACCGGAATTGGGAGACTTGGAAATTGTTGGAAATTCCATTTACGCTGCGCAGTGCACGGGGCCCACGAACATTGGATTAGAAGGTTTTGTGATTTCCAGTCCAAACCAGAGATATTTCGTCGGAAATTTAACAGTGAGAAATAATCAATTTTCGGCGGGAACTGCTAAGAACGGGCAGCAGATCCAGATCATGAACGCTCCTAACTTCATTATCCAGAGCCAAATCTCAAACAATACGTATTTCGATGGTTCTGTAGTCGTTACGACGCAACTCTCTCCGAACTGAGTTCGTCTGCAAAAAAAAGAGGTGGAAACAAATCCTGTTCCCACCTCCAGCATCAATCTGAGATGTTCAGAACTTTACTGAACCGTTATCTTCCTCGGCTTTACGCTTTCAGCTTTGGGTAAGGTGATGGTTAACACTCCATTCTCCATCTTGGCAGAAATCGCTTCTGCGTCGATCGATGGGTCGAGTTCATAAACTCTTCGGAAATCGTTCCATCGGATCTCCCGATACGACGGCTCGCCAACCTTTTCGAGTGGCCTGCGATGTCCTGTGATGACCAGTTCGCTGTTATCCACCGTGATCTCAAGACCACTTTTGTCCACTCCTGGCATCTCAGCTTGGAGTACGAACCCATCCTGCGTGGACTGGACGTCTACGACGGGAGTCAAATAGCTCTTATGATGTTCTTCAGGTCGCGGGGCAACCTTATTTTCATTTTGCTGCTGCTGCTGGACGATATTCATAAAGTCCTTTCTGCTAAATAGTGAGGCTTTTGTCGGCGAGAGCTTAACCTAGAGAAATTTGCTTTGGTTTCGCTTCTTCAGCCTTTGGAAGGACGACTCGCAAGATACCGTTCTCGTAAGCCGCTGTTACCTTATCGGCCTGGACTGCCGCGGGTAACGTAATGCTACGCTGGAACCGACCGAAGTATCTCTCAGCATGATTCCCCTGCTCACCTTTGGTTTCTCGCTTACGCTCACCGGACATGGTGACTGTGTCGTTATGCAAAGAGATCTCGATCTGATCTTTGCTCATTCCCGGCAGTTCTGCTAACAGGGTGAATTGCTCCTTATCTTGGTAAACATCAACCGCGGGGGTCCATCTCCCGAGAGAGCCTGGCGTCCGCACGAAAGGTGCAAGGGAAAAGTCGAACACTCGATCCATCTCATCTTGCAAAGATGCAAGCCGATCAAAAGCTTGGTTCAGGTCGCTTTGAGGAAAACGCTGATATCGGACTATATTCATGTTGGTTACTCCAATTGATTTGGTAGCTAGAGGGATGCCAGAAACGCCAAACATTGCAAGTGGCTGGGCTCAAGCAATTTACCAATACCAAACTTTTATTGTCGCAGAGTGTAAGTGACATATTGTCCCACATTTGAGCCAAAAGTGTCCACTCAATCGGTGCGCGCCAAAATGCTACTACTGCCTTGGGTGTTTTGTTACGGCAACCAGATCCTTTGCTCCTCCAAACGCGCTGGGTCCGACTAATTTCTGTCCGAATCGGTACGCATCCAACGAGTGGCGATTTTGCGATTCGCGAGACCAGTCAGTCCGCTTCGGCTCTTTTCCACAGATAAAATTAAAGCAGAAGATACGCTAGCCGCAAAGAAGTTTTGCCGGCTAACATCCCTGCTACGATTAATACAGGCGCTTGAATGAAAATACTCCTGGACCACCACCTTCCTTTCCTGCTTGCTCATGGCGGGTTTCAGATCCAAATCGAGCAGACAAAGAAAGCGTTGGAGACAACCGGAATAGAAACTGAGTATTTGCGGTTTTGGGACGCAAGCCAAAGGGGGGACGTACTACATTTTTTTGGGCGCTGTTCAGGAGCCTACATAGAAATGGCTCACAAAAAAGGCATGCCGGTCGTGATGTCAGATTTACTGAGTGGGACTGGTTCCCGGTCGTCCAAAGCGTTAGCCGCGCAAGCTGCATTCATTCAATTAGCAAAAAAGGCCGTGCCGGCCAGTTTCCTAAGCAGGATGGGGTGGGACGCTTACAAAAGAGCTGATGCATTGATCGCTTTGACGGGATGGGAAGCCGAACTCATGGTCA
>JAFAXJ010000294.1 GCA_019241095.1 Verrucomicrobiota bacterium
TTCATCCGGAAGCTTCTCGCCTTGCTCGGGTTGCCTCCGGTGGCCACTATGGGTTTGCTCAATCACTTTTCCAGGTCGGAGGGAATGTGGGTCAATCGATAGGGCCTTTGTTGGCTGCACTGATCGTTGGGGCGCGAGGTAGAAGCAACATTCTTTGGTTTACGCTAGTCCCATTAGTTGGAATCATTCTGCTATACAACGCGGGCAAATGGTACAGGCGCAATCTTCCCGAAGCACACAAGCACATAAGGCGACCCGCGGGTCATCAGCATCTGTCGCCGGTCAAAATCGGATGGGCTCTCTTTATCCTTCTCAACCTGGTTTTCTCAAAATTTTTCTATCTCGAAAGCATGAGAAGCTACCTGACTTTTTATTTGATAGAGAAATTCCATGTTCCCGTGCAGCACGCTCAGCTGCTCTTATTTTTATTCCTTCTTTCGGTAGCCGCTGGAACAATCATTGGAGGTCCAATCGGTGATCGCTTTGGGCGCAAATACGTTATCTGGGTCTCTATTCTGGGCGCAGCACCCCTTACATTGATCCTGCCTTATGCTGATTTGCCGTGGACGATACTGCTTAGCGTGTTGATCGGAATTATCCTGTCTTCAGCATTTCCAACAATCCTTGTGTACGCGCAAGAGTTGCTGCCCGGCAAAGTGGGATTGGTATCCGGCTTTTTCTTTGGCTTTGCTTTTGGCATGGCTGGTATCGGCTCTGCCCTGTTCGGGATGATAGCGGACCAGACCAGCATCGAACACGTATATTGGCTTTGTTCGTTTTTACCGTTAATCGGTTTCCTTACCGGTTTCCTGCCGAAACTGCAACACTCGCACGAAAACGGATTGATCACAGATTGAAAGACCCGGTTTTGCTGACAACAGCTGTTGATCCGAGAGCGGGCCTGCTGAACAGCAAAGCTGCCGTATATTAAACTCTTGCCTCGCCAGAGTTCAGCGAGTTGGCACCATTTAGCACCCGTACTTTTCGAGCCGTTTTACTCCGCTGTCAGGGTCAAATACTGTGCCGTAGTCATCGAATAAACAGACCCGCGTCATTTCATCCTGTTGAAGGTTTTTTGCAGAACCTCGCGGTCGGTCAGACCAAAATTCTTGGCGCGCTGGTCATCGATCCACTTTTTCTCCATCGCATTTTTGGTTGGGCGATCGATCTCAAAGAACACGCCAAACAGACCCGGGAACTCCATGTCTGCTAATCGATAGGCAGCCACCTCATCAGTGGTATCGTGGCGCGCATCATCCTCTGGCGTTCCGTCCCACTTCTTCTCGTCGATTGTTTGGAATCGACCGCCTTTTCGCGGGTTTCCCGCATCAAAGGCGCCTGGGAAAAACTCGACACATTCCGATAGACACTCGACTACCGAGAAGCCATCGTGATCCATTGCGCGTTCCATAATTTGCATCATGTGAGCGACTTGTGTGGCGTGCGTTCTGGCAACGAACGTCGCGCCAGCGGCTATCACCTTTTTGATTGGATTTACCGGCTGATCGATCACTCCGGTCGGATCAGTCTTGGATCGGTAGCCAATCGGAGACGTCGGCGAGGTCTGCTTTTTCGTGAGACCATAGACGAAATTGTCCATAATCACATATGTCAGCCGGATGTTCTTTCGAGCGCCGTGCTCTAGATGATTGCCGCCAATCGAAAAGCCGTCGCCATCTCCACCAAAGAGAAACACGTGGGTGTCGGGCCTGGATAAGCTAACACCACTCGCAAATGGAACCGCGCGACCGTGAATGAAATGCGCGCCATGACTGTTCACGAAATAGGGAAAGCGTGAACTACACCCAATTCCAGCCAAGGTCACGATATTCTCGTGTTGTAATTGCCTTTTTTCGAGAATTTTGTAAAAGCAGGCTAACACCGCGAAATCGCCGCATGCCGGACACCATGTCGGATGATCAGCAGAAATGCTTTTCTTAGTTAACCGTTGAGGCTCAGCGGACGAAACAGACGGAAAATCAACCGGATTCATGGGAATACTCCTTCAATAATTTCGCGAACTCGGAACGTCAGCCCGTCCGTCTTCGTAAAACTGGTGATAGCTGGATTGCAAAAACGCGCCCGAAGTATCGTCGCCATTTGGCCGTACCCAAACAGGCCGATGTCGTTCATTTCGACAACAATAATGCGCTTGAAATGCGCAAAGATTTGATTCAAACCTCCCGGCAACGGGTGCAAGTGGCGAAGATGAAGAGCAGAAGCCCGATGACCCATTTCTCGTGCTTTCACCACCGCCTCCCGGATTGGCCCGTAAGTAGAACCCCAACCGATCATCAGTGTATCGCCTTCGGCGTCTCCGTGAATTGGAGGGAGCGGAATGTCCTCGGCCAGGAGACGAAGTTTTTGCCTGCGCTTCGCCGTCATTGCGGCATGCAGCTTCGGGTTCGCGGTTGGGTGGCCCCATTCATCATGTTCGAGCCCCGTTACAACCGGATATTTTCCTCCCAGCATCCGGCTTCCGGGCGGAGCATGGCGAGTAATGCCGTCGAGCGGGTAAGGTTTGTATTCCGCCGGCCGCGCGGTTAAGTCCAGCGCAGGATTGCGCATGATTTTCTGAAGATCGGGTTCATCAAAAGCTTCAATCCGGGTGGCTAAAGAAGAATCGCTCAGAATGAAAACCGGTGTGCTGTACTTTAGCGCAATTCGTGCGGCCTCAAGCGCGATGTAGAAACAATCCTCTACGGTCGACGCTGCCAACACAACTCTGGGGCTGTCGCCGTGAGCGCCAAACACCGCCTGGTAAAGATCGCTCTGCTCAACGTTAGTCGGCAATCCCGTGCTTGGCCCACCCCTTTGAACATTGACTACGATGAGCGGCATTTCAGCCATCGAAGCCCATCCTATAGCCTCTGTCTTGAGGGAAATACCGGGTCCAGCACTGCCGGTTACGGCTAGATGTCCAGCAAAAGAGAATCCCAGAGCTAGTGAGACGGCCGCTAACTCATCTTCTGCCTGCACAAACATTCCATTGTACTTGGGCAGTTCGGAACGAAGAATCTCCATCACCGAAGACCAGGGTGTAATCGGGTATCCAGCGCCGTAACGGACGCCCGCTGCAATTAGCCCATAAGCCAACGCCTGATTACCGTCCATCGTTAGCTGAGCTTGCTCTCTGGCGTGAAGATTCGGTTCGAACTCGTAACGGCGAGATAGCAGGTCCGAGACAGGAAATCCATATCCGGCCTGAAAAGCAATTAGAGCAGTATTCACGATACTCTCATCCTTCCCCCCGAATCGTTCTCTTATCAAAGCTTTGAGCTTTTCGGCATCCAGATGAAAGATGCTGGCAAGCAGGCCGAGAACAAAAATGTTTTTCCCTTTATCCTTTGCAGTTCCACCTAAGGCCTCGACCGTCAAACCTGTGATTGGCACTCCAACATGAATAAATCGTTTGTCTTGAAGATTCGGCTGAACGTGATCGGAGTCAAAAAGTAGGACGCCTCCGTCTCGCAAAAAATCCACATGGTCTTGGTAGCTGTGCTGGTAGAACGCAACGAGGAAATCGGCTTCGTCACCTGCCGAGAGTACCTCCCCGGAGCCGACTCTGACCTGAAAGATCGACGGCCCCCCCGAAATGGTTGACGGAATCGTCATGTAGGTCATCACATCCTGAGCGCTGCGGCCGGCTAACCTGGCCAGGAGCGCGCCGGCGGTCTGAATTCCATCCTGAGAATTCCCTGCCAGACGGATGACGGCGTCTTTGATGTGCTCGGGACGCAAGTCCGCACGATGAGTTTCGGCGCTAAGTGGACTCGTTTCGGGAAAGAGAAGGGGGCTCACACTATTTAACCTATCGCATCAGTTACAAATGGAGTGCTCTATTGTCAAATAATGTGCATGATGTGTTTCGAACTGTTGTCTTTTTCAGACTACTCTGAAATCGCTTATCCTGAAACGACCTGTTTCGGCTTAGGCGGACGGAATAATCCGGGCCTCTGATTAGACCGGCGTTGGTCGATCGCGAGTCGCTCTTCGGTGAAACGGGCCAGTCTTACGAAAGGTAGCCCGATCAGGAAGTAAAGTAGCGCCACAAATATTCCAGTACCGAAATAATCGAATGTCTGAGTAGCGATGCGATTATAGGCGCCGGTCAGATCTAGCAAGGTGACCATGGAAACAAGAGACGAATCCTTCAGAAGCGAGATGAAATCGTTCGTCACAGGTGGCAGAACGAAACGAAACGCTTGCGGCATAACTACATGGATCAGACCTTGCTGGCGCGTCATGCCAAGCGCGCGAGCGGCTTCCATCTGTCCTTGATGGACCGCCAACAGACCGGCTCTGTAGTTCTCTGCCTCGTAAGCGGCATAATTAAGGCCAAGCCCCAGTACGCCCGCTACAAAAGGAGAAAGGCTGATTCCAATATTCGGCAAACCATAGAAGATAATGAACAGCTGAACCAATAAGGGAGTTCCTCGAACCACTTCGATGTAAATGATCGCCAAAGACTTGAGCGGTTTCGGGCCGAACACTCTCGCGACCGCCATAGCAAACCCGGCCACAATGGCTAATGACATACCGAGAATCGAAACTTCCAATGTCAGGATTGTCGCACTAAGCAGAAGCGGCCAAAAACCGGCAAACTGTTTCAACCGGGTCCAGAGTGTTGCCCTGGCCGCATATGAGTTGACAAAGGCCTTGTAGTCGCTTTTCGGGGCTGAAGCTGTTACTGGTTGATCGAAAGCGGTGCTATCAGCTTCAGTCCAGAGATCCCATCCAGACAAAATGTGCCTTAGCTCGCCGCTGGTGATCACTGTGCTCAGTGCAGCATTAATCTCCTTGCAGAGTTCTGGGTTGCCCTTGGAAATGGCTATTCCATAAGAGATCTCGCCGAAAGGAGGACCGTTCAACTGGAGTTCAGGGTTCGGTTCCGCATAGTACTTCGCTATCGGATAATCGAGCAGTACACCGGCGATTCGACCATTCGCTACATCTTGATAGGCGTTAATCTCCTGGTCATAAATCTTTGCCGTAACGCCGCCTGTCTCTTCAAGCAGCCTCAGCGCAGACGTCTGATCTAAAGTACCGATTTGCTTGCCACTGAGCTGTTTCAGTGAACGGATTGGAGTCGCTCCTTTCCGGGAGACGAACTGGTTGAAAGTTACGTAGTAAGGCTGGCTGAATAACACTTCCTGGGCTCGATCAGGTGTGATCTCTACTCCGCAAATAACGCAATCATAGAGACCACGTCCCAAGCCGGGAATCAATCCATCCCAATCATTCTGGACGAACTGCGCCCTTCGGCCCATCTGGCGCGCTACCGCATTGATGATTTCATACTCAAAACCGGTCAGTTTATTCTGCCCATTATAGAAAGTATACGGCGCGTTGCTGTTCGTGTCCGCTGCCCACCTCAAAACCGATTCGGCCTGGACCGACCCTATCATTGTCGAAACCGCCAACACCAGGGTTGTGCTTCGAGCAATTATTGCATGAAAGGTCCGTTCTGGAGAGAGGCGCGATTTCAGCAAGCTCAAATGTATCTCCTGAGAAACCGGCGAGTCCGGTCATCCTTTGGATTAATAAAGATTTGTGCTTTATCGGCGGTTTCTACAATCAATCCGTTTTCCATGTAAATAACATGATCGCTAACGTCCTGAGCGAATCGCATTTCGTGGGTGACCACCACCTGTGTCATTCCCTCCCCATCGAGCGCCTTCATCACGGAGAGAACTTCCTCAACCGATTCAGGGTCAAGAGCGCTGGTTGGCTCGTCGTACATCATTATTTTTGGTTTCATCGCGAGCGCGCGAGCGATTGCTGCCCTTTGTTGCTGTCCGCCAGAAAGCTGGGCGGGATAACGATCGGCCAAATTCCCCAAACCGACCTTTTCCAGGAGCTGCAAGCCAGTTTCTCTCGCAACACTTTTGCGAATCGAACGCACGACCATGGGTGCCAGGACCGCATTTTCCAAGATGGTCTTATGATTGAACAGGTGGAACTGCTGAAAAACCAAACCAATTTGCTGCCGCAGCTGGTGAGCCTTTCGTTCCAGATCGGGTGGTAGCGAGTCTCCGATTCCGTGGCAATCTATCGACACTCCCGCAACGCTGACGATTCCAGCATCCGGGGTTTCTAAAAAATTCATGCATCGCAAAAGGGTGCTCTTTCCGCAGCCTGAAGGACCGATGATTGAAACGAGATCTCCTTGTTGAACCTCAAGACTTACACCCTTAAGGACGTGCGTATCCTGGAACCGCTTGTGCAAATTCTGCACTGACAAAAGCGCCATGTTCGACCTGATCTGCCAAAACAACGCCGCATTTGCAATGCCTTTGAGTGGCGAAGCCGCCGCTCAGAGTAAATTGAATAGTTTAGTAAGGTAACTGATTGACCGCTGATTCCAGTCCGATGAAAGCGGCGAAGTCGTGCTCAAAGAAGCCTAGGTGTATGGCCTCGAAACCTTAATGTTTGCTGATATAACCTTTACTATTCACGGTCGCCGAAACAATACCTTTACTCGACGTTTTCCGCTTGAGTGCTTGTTCCAGGAAGATCGACTGGGCGTTTATTGGTTCGCCTTCTAACGGTCTGCGGACATAGGTCGGCTGTTTGCCCTGCTCCCGAGCTTTGACATTATCCTTCCAATAAATGGCTACTGCTTCTTCAAGCCGTTTACGCAGATCGGCATCCTCAACCGGAAAACATACCTCGACGCGCCGAAAAAGATTTCTGGTCGTTAAATCTGCGCTCGCAAGGTAAATTTCCGGATCGCCAGCATTTTCGAAGCGATATATCCGACTGTGTTCAAGGAACCTGCCGGTAATGCTGCGCACCGTGACATTGTCGCTCACTCCGGGTACCCGTGAACGCAAGCAGCAGACGCCCCTGATCAGGAGATCAATTCTCACACCCGTTTGGGACGCCCGATATAAAGCTTTGATAATCGTTTCGTCGATTAGCGCGTTGACCTTGATAAAGATCGAGGCTGGCCTTCCGATCTTCGCGTTCTCGAGTTCACGCTCGATCATTTCGAATAAAAATGAGTGGAGCGATTTCGGCGCCGCCTTCAACTTCTCCAATTCAGGAAAGACAGAAACCCCGGTCAGCCAATTAAAGAGTTCAGCGCTGTCGTTGGTTAGTACAGGATCGCAAGTAAGTAACCCGAAATCTTCAAAACTCTTTGCAGTGGATGGATGGTAGTTACCCGTACCAAGATGTACGTAGCGGCGAATGCTGTCTTCTTCCTTCCGGACTACCAATGCCATTTTTGCGCGCGTCATTAACTCCGCGATTCCATAAACCACATGAGCGCCGGCCTCTTGAAGCATTCGAGCCCACTTGATATTTGCTGCCTCTTCGGAACGCGCTTTGATCTCAATCACTACCGTAACCTGCTTCCCGCTCTCTGCAGCTGCAGCTAACGATGCCAAAATTGGAGAGTCTGCGCTCGTGCGATAAAGCGTCTGCTTAATAGCCAAAACATTTGGATCTTCGGCCGCCTCCTCGAGGAAATCGCGCACCGTCTCGAAGCTTTCGTAAGGATGATGAAGCAGGATCGGCTTTCTTCTAATCTGTGAGAAAATGTCCTCATGAGCAGCCGGCACGACTACAACAGCCGGCGAAAAAGAACGAAACTTCAGGTCAGGTCGATCAATTTCGGAAATCACCGGCAACAAGCGCGGAAAGTTAATAGGTCCGTTGACCTCGTAAAGGTCATCTCCGGTCAGCCCAAATGTTTGCAGAAGCTGATCAGCGATATGTCTGGGACAATCTTCCTGGACCTCCAACCGGACGGCATCCCCTCGGCTCCGCCTGCGCAACTCCCGTTCTATTGTCTCCAGCAATTTATCAGTCTCATCCTCATGCAGGTACAGGTTGCTGTTGCGCGTTAGACGAAATTGGTAAGCACCCCTCACCACAACGCCATGGAATAGGGAACCAACGCGCGCTTGTATTAGGTTTCCGATGAAGATGTACCGGTACACACCTTTTTTATCTGAGCCAAATGGAAGAAGGCGGGGGAGAATTCGCGGTACCTGGACGACGGCTAGATTCGCACCCGTTTCGCCGTGTTCGAGTTCAACGGCGACATTAAGGCTCTTGTTTAGCAAAAGCGGAAACGGATGGACCGGGTCTACCGCCAAGGGCGTCAATACAGGATAAACCGATTTGTCGAAGTACTCCGTGTAGTACT
>JAFAXJ010000435.1 GCA_019241095.1 Verrucomicrobiota bacterium
TTGGCGATCACCATCGAGACGTTACCGCGTCCGGGGACCAACGTGGGAAAGCCCAGACCAAGCACCACAGTGTCCGGCCACAGTACGAGCAAGGGCTCATCAAGGTGGTAAATACCGGGCGTCAGGATCAAGTGCTTGCCAAGGGCAAGGGCGATATTGATTTTCAACGCGCTATCAGTCGGCTTCGCAATAAAAAAGCTGTCAATCGGGAGCGATGAGCCGGTTGCGGGTCCGTTCTCCCAAGTGGTTCCCGAGGAATTGCTTTTGAGTGCCGGGACAAAGACGTTGAAGTTGCCGACCGAGTCGGTGTAGAGGAATGGCTTTTCTCGGGTGACCGGGCTCTGCGGTAACGTAGTGTAAGGATTCGGATTGGTCGTGTTTGGAGGAAAGTTCTGCGCAGGAGCGCCTACGACCCCGGAAAAGACCTGGTTCCAGACGCCGTTAGACCAGCTGCCGATGACACTATTTCTGGTCAGCCACTGCTGTTGCGAGGAGTTGACAACCAGACCATCGAGCCCTGAAGGGCCCCCGCCACCGATCAGCGAGTCGGCAAGAAAGCCGCCGCTAGCGAACCCGCCCTGATGTGGGAACAGGAAAAGAGCACCTCGGATATGGACCCTTCGCAACGGAGCGGCTTGAGATACTGCCCACTGATCGATTGCCGCGCCTCCGTAATATGAGGGTGCAATAGGGTTCACGGATAGGTTTTCTGCCGATCGCCAAAAATTGTCCAATGCAGAGTAGGTTCCGTCAGATTGCAGCTGTCCCTCCACGCGCACCTCGCCGTTGATTGTTACATCGTCGGGAGAAAGGCCCAGACCCGCCACTGAGGTGTAATAACCAAGTTGGGCATCGACATCATATTGACCGGGCTTAAACAAAAAGGCGTACCGCTGTGACCCGAACTGGTTCGAAACCTGTTGGTTCAGCGCTCGATCCAGCGCCGCTTGGATGTCGCTGGCCGGCATGCTGGGGTCAAAGATGGTCACATTTGGTCCGAAGTCAGGCTGCACTGCTTGAACGAGGCTGGCCGGTCCAAAAGCGTAGAAACAAAAGAGGAAAAATAAGTGGGGGGAAACCTGCATGAGCGATGTTGCACCCCAGAACTGCACAGTCAAATCGTATTCCTTAGAACGCAGCAAATAAAAGTAAAGCGAAGAGCTACCAAGTTCCGGTTTCGGCAAGTTTCGTCGCGAGCTTGGCTCTTTATCGCCCCACTCTGTCGTTGTGTCAGGTGGTCCGACGAAAGGAAGTTGATGTACGGCAGAAGCGTGAATTTGGGCTTGCTGAAATAATACTAAAGTTTTGTGTTAGGTAGTCGAATTAGAACTCCTGAACTACTGAGTCCTGGGTGGGATTCGGAAACCAAGTTCATGCCCCGCCAGTAATGAGATGCCTGGCGGGGTGCTTGGTTCCGGCGTCGGTGTGGATTCAGATCTGTTCAGGCCGGCTTTTATCGATATTGTCCGTGTAATGACGACTCGTCTTGGCCCCCGAATCGTAACGGCGCTCATCTCATTGTTTTTATTCCCAACCACCCTCCCGGCCTGGGTCAACGGTCAACTTCTTATTTGGATGGAAGATGCACGGGCCCAAGCCCTTCGGCCTACCACTCACAAATTTGAAACCACCCTCGGGATCAAGGTTCTTATCGAATCCCCAGCGAATTTGACGACCAATTTCCCCATAGTCGCTCAGGCGGCAAAAGGGCCTGATATCGTCATTTGGGCGCACGACAAAGTCGGAGAATGGGCTGACGGAGGTCTGATCGCTCCACTAACAATTTCACCGGCTTTCATGAAAAACTTTCTTCCTTCATCATGGGAGGCTGTGACACACCGAGACTCACTTTGGGGTTATCCGATCGCTTTGGAAACCGTAACCCTGCTCTACAACAAAAAACTCGTGAACGGGGCGCCTCCGGTTCAGTTATCAGATTTGTATTCGCTGAACCGGCAAATAAGCCAGCAAGGGTCGCGCACAATCCTGTGGGAATGCAACAGTGCCTATTATAGCTGGGGTATACTTGCAAGCGATGGAGGCTACATCTTTGGAAGAAGCGGGACCGACTTCAACGTCAGAGATATTGGTGTCTCGAACTCGGGTGCTGTCGAAGGCCTTCAACAGATTGTTGACTTAGTACGGGCGGGCCTGCTTGCGAAAGATGCGAAATCCAGTGATTCGGAAAATCTCATGGCGCGGGGTAAATTGGCAATGACGATTTCCGGCCCTTGGAGTTGGCCGAATTTGGTTAAGAATCAAATCGATTTCGGCATTTCTTCCGTTCCGGGCATAAATGGTAAACCAGGACGCCCCTTAGTCGGTGTCTCAGCAGCCTACATCAATCGTTCAAGCCCAAACCTTGATATCGCAACAGAATTCCTGCAGCACTATCTTCTTACCCCGGACGCGCTCCAAGCGATGGATCGCGCCAACCCCATTGGCGTCCCAGCCTTGCTTTCATATTATGAGCAAGCTAGTGCCAAGAACCCGCTTGTCCGGGACTTGCGAGAAGCCGTGGAAAAAGGTTCTATCATGCCGAATATCCCTCAGATGGGACGCTTTTTCTC
>JAFAXJ010000192.1 GCA_019241095.1 Verrucomicrobiota bacterium
GCGCTCCAGGGCAAGGGGCAGATTGGGTTAGTCTATCACGCAGCGGATTTCTTTGTAACCCGTCAGCGTTACGACGCGTTCAAAAAAACGATCACCGAGGATTATCCCAATATTAGGATAGTCGCCGAACAAGGTATCAGAGAACCCGACTTTTACGGTGATGCGGACAGGGCGGCTTACGCCATGCTGACAGCCAATCAAAACTTGAGCGGCATCTGGGCCGTGTGGGACGTGCCTGCAGAGGGAGTGATTGCAGCGACTCGAACCGCTGGCAAAGAGCATCTAGTCATAACCACGATCGATCTCGGGCTGAATGTCGCCGTCGAAATGGCTCAGAAGGGACTCGTGAAGGGCATTGGAGCGCAAAGGCCGTATGACCAAGGCGTCGTCGAGGCGCTTCTCGCCGGATACGGGCTTCTTGGAAAACCAGCCCCCGCCTATGTTGCGCTGCCTGCCCTTCCGGTGACCCGGGAAAACCTGCTCGATGCATGGAAAACGGTATACCACACCGAGGCGCCGGGCAGCGTGGAAGATAGGATGAAATAGGCTCAAGCGTCATTTTGGCGGGCTATTTGGAGGGATAAAACTAACCAATGAGATAGTCAAAAATCAGAGTGAGTATGAAGCTTTCATTTAATACTCCGGGTCTACTCCAGCTTTCCGGTCTGGGTGCCAGCCTATACGCTCGAGGAAACGATCAAGCGAATCGCAGGCATCGGCTACGACGGCATTGAGATTGGTGCGGCTGCGCCGCACGCTTATCCCTCTCATCTGAACAAGGATAGGCGGAAGGCCATAAAGAGGATACTTTGGTATAGCTTTGCCTCGCATCTGACTCCCGGAATCTCCCGCTCTCGTAGTCATGCCGGCTGATGGTTTGGCCGAATCGAGAACAGCTTGGTGATACTTTAGTGGCGTTTACTTGTAAGCGCTCTCCCGAATAGCCACCCATAAAATCATTACTCCGCCTTGCTCCGCTTCTTTCAACAAGGGTAGGAGTTCGTGCTCGCGGATGAAATCTGAGGCCAGAAGATCGGGGCTCACCAACAGAACAGCAACCGCTGTCTGCGATAGTGCTGATTCGATTGCTCTAAACCACTGCGAACCTGGATCCTGGATCGATTGTTGGTCTGACCAACTAACAACAGAACCAGCTCGTAGAATACTGTACTTCTCTCCTGGACGCAGCTCTGCTTTGACTTTGTGGCCGTTACTCCCTAATGGCAATCCGCCTTCGACGAGGATTGGGAGCTCGCTGTAGCGCGCGAGTCGGTGATATAACCATACTAGCTACTTGTCAAAGTTTTTAGATTCGGGGAGGTAGGGCATGAATTCAGCATGAATCGACCCACGCACAGAATAGATGACACTACCCCGATATTTGCTGAGTTGCTTTCAACATCATATTTGGTTTCTCTTTTCATAATGGCGGTTCGACGTTCTTCTGCACGCCCAACGACTCAAGATCATCGTCGCTTGAAGGCTCCGTTAATGAATTGACAACGTTATCACCAGTGACTTGGCAGTCGAAGAACCGACCATCGCTTCGCACTTTTGCCTTCCATTCGACGTTAATCGTAAGGACAACCTTTTTATACTCTATCTGCTCGCCGGATTGCCAATTTGTTGAGCTTTCAAACAATCGAGAAAACGTGACTTTCGCTGCCCAATGGTAGTCATTTGATTGTACAAGTCTCACGAATTCCGGGCGCCCAACGACACAACGCTCAGCAATATTTGTCCCAGAAATCATCAAACTGCGGGTTAACCGCATATGCTTTATCTTCGTGCCAAAGGATATTCGTGTCGCAAACGACTAAATGTAGAGGGGGAGTTTTTCGACGAATGCTACTCATATCCAAAGATTGGATCGCCTATTTGTTTGCGTGAAAAAACAGACTCAGTTGAACCAATGAGCCGGCAGATCCTAGTGAAGACCGTCGAATTGCTTGTGCAGCCTAGCCGATCTTAGTACCGGACCCTCTCCATATTTCGACTAACAGTTTCTGT
>JAFAXJ010000442.1 GCA_019241095.1 Verrucomicrobiota bacterium
TATCTCGATGGCGAGTATCCGGTTCGTGGAGAAAGGCTATCCAAAGGCAGACGCCTGGATCGCAGATTGCCCTGAACTTCTTTTGACCATTCGCAAGGATCAGGACCGGATTCGTCGCAAGGTCCGCAAAGCGCTGTTTCTGTCGAACCTGCATCACAAGAAAGTGAAAATACGTGGATTCCGTTTCGTTCAAAAAGAACAATTCTGGATCGGAACGCCTGTCCCTTGCCCACCTCCCCATCACAGCGTTTACGTAATTGAGTTAGATCCTTCAGTCGCAAGGTCAAAGAGAGTAGCTGAACTGAATTCTTGCCGTAATCCGTCAAAACTCTGTCTTTACGTCGGTATGACGGGATTGTCCGTAGAGCAGAGATTCGAAAATCACAAGCGCGGCTACAAGGATTCTTCGCTAGTTCGGAAATACGGTCTCCGATTGCGACCGGAATTTTACGAACAGCTAAACCCAATGAGTCAGCGCGGCGCAGTTTGGATGGAGAAGAAGTTAGCAGCCGAGCTTCGCTCGAAGGGGTACACAATCGTCGGCGGAACCTGAAGCAACCTAACTCCAACGGCAGATACAGCCACAAAGTTATCCGCAACCTGCTTGAAAAGGTCGAGAGCGCTGCCAAAGAAATGCCGCTCAGTAGCTCCCACCACCAGTTCTTGGAGAGTTCGAAGTGCCCATTTACGAACCTTCCCGAAAAGAAAGGGTTAGCGATGACTCGCACCACTAAGAGCTCTGCCAATTGTTGGGCACTGGCCTGCTGGCTGTCCAAAATTGTGCTGATGAGCCGGTAAAGGGTAGGGTTAGGCTGGGCTTCTTGTTCGAGTCTCGATTACATGCGTTTTCAGCTCAACCTGCCGATCGAGTGCCGAAATCATACTCTAATGCTCTTGTTGATCTCCATGTGGTCAATAGCAGCGGAGCTCGGGTTTTCGTGCATTTCTTGGCTTGTCTTTGCCGCCTCGCAATTGATTACAAGTCGAATCACAATAGCATTGAATGAAGACCTTTCGCGCGTGCCTCGCGCTGCATACTGAATTGCCATGGAACAGGACGGGCCACGGTGGCGACTAAAGCCGTGATCCGAAGGGGAGCGGACGAAAGGCAATCTGGGCGAGATCCGTAATCATTGACGGAACTATTTGCGTCCTGCGAATCATCCGTTTCCGAGTGCAAGGCGGCCTCGCATGTTCAAAATGTATGTCATAAAAGCTTTGGGGTAATGGTCAGAGATCAGCGACTTGAGCTAATTCTACGTAGCGGCAGAGAGCGTTCGCTAACTGCATTTGGCGTGGACTGCGGCATTCGGGTTCCAGTAGGCGAGGGCTGCCAACGACGATTACCATGTTCCGAGCGCGCGAGGTCGCAACGTTCAGTCGATTCAAGCTGTAAAGGAACTCCATTCCGCGCGGCGCCTGTTCCGGAGATGAAGTAGCCAGAGAGTAGATGACTACGGGTGCCTCCTGTCCCTGGAATTTGTCAACGGTTCCTACCCGCGCTTCCTGAAGCCGTTTCCCCAGATCAGAGACCTGTGCATTGTAAGGAGAGACGATAAGCACGTCTTCCCATTGTAACGGCTTGCTTTGCCCCTTGTCGTCAATCCATCGCACGTTTGAGCGCACCAGGCCATCCATTAGCTCGGCAATGCGATTTACCTCCTCCGCAGAAGCGTTCTGATTGCCCTCATGATGTACTGGTACGAACCAGAGGCCTGACTGACCCAGCCAAGGGTGCCCTTCGATCTTTTGATTCTCAAGACCTTCGCGTGAGCGAAGCCGGCCTTCGTAGAACACCTCTGAAGTAAAAGAGCAGATGTTGGGGTGCAAGCGCCAGGTCTTCTCAAGGAACAAGCCCCTGCCTGCGTGAACAGTTTTTGCGCCCTGAAGTAAATGTTCAAGGGCGGAGACATCGGCGCCCTCCGGATGGCTGCCTCTTGAAGGCTGCTCCAGCTGTTGGGGATCACCGAGCAGAACAAGGCTCTTCGCGGCTTGAGAGGCAGCCAGCACGTTAGCCAGCGACATTTGCCCGGCCTCGTCAATGAAAAGAACGTCTACCGCTTCAAAGTACTCTTCTTTCGCCCAAAGCCAGACAGTGCCAGCGGCCATAGGCATGCCGTCATTCAGGGCCGTGAGCGGTTCGTCGGGATCAGTCGTGACCGTCACTCCGGGCAGCTCTATTTCCGGCTTTTCCGTGACTTTTTGTATGCAACTCAGGCCTTCCAAATTCGTGTCCTGGCCGGTCTTGATCACCTTTTCGAGCAAATGCCGGATTACCTTGTGGCTCGTGGCGGTTATACCCACTTTCTTCCCACGCCGCACTAACTCACAGATCATTTGGGCGCCTGAAAACGTCTTTCCGGCTCCCGGCGGTCCCTGGATTGGTAGAACAGAGTGGTCCAACGATGTCCCCAGTCGCTTTGCAGCTTTGAGGCCAGATTCGTTCGGGTCAATGAAGGTATTGCTTCCATCTTCGAAACGCGGCGTTAAGCGCAATAAGAGATCCCGGGCCGCGCGGTAGGGTCCTGGACCGCCAAAACCATTAATGCTAACCCAAGTGCCGAGACGCACCAGCGCACTCTCTAGTACCGCAGTGTCTGGATCTTTTTCATATACAAAAACTGACTTTGGATGGCGTTTACCGGCCTTCTTCGTCTTTTTAATATCAATGGTGCGTTTCGCAATATCGATGGCGACGACCGTACCCATCACGTCGCTTCCTTCACAAAGCTTGTCGCCGTCCCGAATATCAGTTTCCTGGCTTTGGAATGAGTAACGATCTGTCGGAACATTTTTCTGAAGTTCTACACACTCGACAAACTGTAGTCCTGACAACGCTGACTTCTCGTAGAAGAGCTCTTCATCGGTCATATCACGCAAGCGGAAATATTCCCAGCATCCCGCCTTAGACTCCCGCCGATGCCAGTCGAGGAGGTTAGCTAACAGCCAACAAGCCGCTTCCTCCTGATTTCGCTGTTCGGGATCAACCGAAATTCCTTCCTTTAATCTTGCCGCCAACTCGGCAGTTCGTCGTTGACGCTCTTCGATTGTGGCAGAAGGAGCGCCATCGGAGGTCTGGGGGCGCGGCAGTCGACGGCCAGCTTGCTCTAGGGCCAAGCGCTCGCGTTCGAGCCAATTTCGCAGGGACCAAGTCGAGAGACAGCCGTCCTCATTATACAGCGCGATCGTTTTCCGCACCATTTCATCCGGTTCGGTCGTTCGCCAAAGTTCCAGGCCGTGTTCCATTTGCCGTAGCGCTAAGCGGGCTTCCTGAAGCGACACCTGCCGCTGGAATCCGTGAAAGATCTCCAGCGCCTTAAGCGAGTATTGCTCCACGCTGGCGCGAACAGCGCGCTTCAAAACCGTGTGCACATCAATGAAACGGCCTGCCCTCAAAATCCGGTCTATTTCCTCTTCTCGTGTTGCATATCTGCCCATGAGCCTCTTCAGGGCGGAAGGTTCATAGGGAGTGAAGTGATAAATGTGCATCGCCGGTTCCTTAGCCCATTTGGCCATCACAACGTCGACAAACCATTCAAACGCCCGTTTCTCTTCATCGGCGGTCATGGCCCATCGTGACTCGTAGATCGTTTCACTTTGTTGATTTTCAGAAACAAAGCCAAAAAGGTATTCTCGGCCTCCAACGCCCACAAACGGGTCACTTTCCAGATCAAAGAAAATGTCTCCGGGGCTAGGTGCCGGCAGCAATGAAAGACCATGCTTATCGGTTATCTCGAGCACCTCATACACGGGCCGACCCTGATTGCGTCCGGCTACTTGCACCCGTGCTTGTTCCCGGACTTTGGCGTATCCTTCTGTTGATCCGTAGTCCGGGCGAAAATTAATTGGTAACGGGAGAGCAGCCAGTTGCTCGACCGTGTTTACTTCCCATGCCGACAACTGTTTCCGGTGCAGTCTGCTGATCCCTGCCACAAGCGAAAGATGATCCTGCCTGCGCCACTCGGAATCGCACTCCGGCCACCAATGGCAGATATCGCAGTGGGCGGTTGGTTCGGCACGAGTAGTAAGCTGCTGCTCAACAGCGTTTTCTAAGCGCGCCTTCAAGTATCGATAGTATGCGGCAAAATCCAGTACCCTGTATTGCTCCGGCCGAAAATCCACCCCCGGAGGTATAACGTACATCGACTCCGGCAGGACCTCCTGAATGCTTGCCACAAGCTCGGAGTATAATGAGAGCTGCAGTATGGTACCCGCCTTGGTTTCACGGGCCAGTTTGCAGTCATAAACCTCGTACGACCAACTGCCGAGTTTGCTGGCAAGCTCCACTCTTCTCAACACATCTGCGCGTCCAAACCATTGCCCGCTTGCAAGGGTTGCCTGCGCGATTGCATCAACGCCTTGTTCCATCGCGGCGCAGGTTGCAGCTGCTGCCTGCTCGTCGTCAGCGATATCCCGTATGCGGACAATCTCCAATCCCTGAGCTGTTAATTGCTCGAGATAAGCGTTTTCGTGCGCAAACCCCCGCTCGCGCATGACGTGAAGGTCGGGTGAATGCCAGACCGGCATTGATCGTGTTCCAAGCGCCGCGGCAAGATCGAGGGAAGTCGAATGATTGCAGGCAAGATGATTGGCAAGATCAGTCGCGGACAGCCGAATTTTTTCAGAGTCAGCCTTCATCCCTGAGAATTGTAGTAAATCTTATATCTGGGATCGAGTCGCTGGGGCAATATTTAATCGTCACAGTCTGAAACGCCATTCTCATGATTTCCGAAGGAAAGTTAATCGGTTAAAATTCCTGACGTACTAAAGACTTAGCATCAGGAGCTGCCCCGACGAAACGGGCTTCCCTAGCTAAGCTTCTTAGGGGTTTTGCGCATCGCAATGAACGAAGAACTTTGAGTGCATAACCAATCGAACGACACATCGTTCACAGCAACGGTTCCGCCGAACGGCTTGGTTGCTCCGCGCAGGGCGGCGACGATTGTGAGCGCGCCAGGGTCGATATGCCTGCTTTGTCTTCAAAAAATGTTTTGAGAATTACTCACCAAATATTCGATCTGGAGCGACCTTATCGCTGTTCTGTGCCTCTTACCAAACGAGCATTCGGCAACTGTCTCCGCAGGATGTGAAGGCACTTTGAGGTTGTCGGCGCAGACGTAAGTGTGGCGAGGCGCTGCTTAACTTTGCCGGAATCCTGAACACAGGACCAGGTACCCAGTCAGACGGCTGCACTATCCGCCACCGGACCTGCAGACTCGGCTCGTTCACGACAGATCAAAATAATCCGAGTCGACGCGCATTGACCTCGTAGACGCTCTCAGTCGTCACTCCAATGCCGTGGTCGATCATCAGGTTCGTCAGCGCCAGCCCGTCGAGCAGAACCACCTTGATTGCGAGATTGGAGGCGTAAACTAGTGATTCCTTCGTAAAGGACGAGGTAGTAATAAAGATGCCTTTGATTGCATGCTGGCCGGCCAACGCTCCCGCAAACTTTTGCACCTCCGGTCGTCCACGGTCGTCCAATAATTTGACCCACCTCTTGGCCTGAACGTAGATCACGCCCAGCCCGAGCCGATCCTCCTTTATTATGCCGTCGATCCCCTCATCGCCGGTTTTGCCTATCGCCTTTCCCGCGTCGGCTCGGCTTCCGCCATAGCCCATCCTGACAAGAAGGGCGATAACTATTTGCTCGAACTGCATGGGATCAACTTTCTGAAGAGTTTCCAGAAGTTCATTGGCAAGCGCAGACCGAATTTGACTGTATGCATCCTCCAAGACCTCAAAGGGTGTGCTCGATGGTGAAAGGGACACCGTCGGCTCGCGTTCTGTGTCTGCGCCGGCCCTGCCTTCTTTGAATGCGACAAATTCCGGGAATCGCTCGAGAAACTTGGCGTCGATGCGCTCGGAACCCTGCGAAAGAATATCGCGGCCACGCTCCGTGATCTGCAGAAATCCCCGCTTCAAGGAGTCCAATAACCTAGCTTTTTTTAAATAGGTCCGCGCCCATCCTACCCGATTCGGGAAGACCTTTTGCGTACCGCTTAGTAATAACCTGGCAAGCTCTTCATCGGTCAGCCCGAATTCGGACCCCAACTCGTCAACCAGTTCAGAGAACTTATGTTCCCTGCCGTCCGCCAACTTTTTGAGTAGCGGCAGCATGTAAGCCTGATAATCGGGAATTGCCACTCGCTGTATTTAAAGCTGACGATTTTCCTTTGACCATAAGTTTTATAGAGCACCTGATTACGACATTCTCATGTGCGCATTCATGATTCGCTGTTTGCGCCAAGGTTTATGGCGCTCTCCGACTGCTACTCCGGGAAAGACGTTGCCACCGCCTAGTCGCGAATCATGGAATACTCGCGAGTTTTTCGCGGGCATTGGTGGAAGATCTCCCGTTATGCAATGAGCAACAGCGTTTTTAATTTTTTTATGCCTCGCTATCAGAATCGATCGACGAAATCTACCAGGCTTCGGTTGCCAAAGGTTTGAACCGAGCTTCCTGCCTGCAAATTAATCTGGTTCCACGCCACGATACGGTAGCCAGCATTATTTGCCGCTCTGTGCCCTCAACGACTCCGGGTCTGCTATCGTCCGGTTCTATTCAGTCTTCAGTGCCAAGCTTGATATTGAGCAACAGCAACTCTTGCGTATGTGGGTCCGATGGATCAAAGAACCAGTTGCCTCCGAATCTTCGGACGAGGGGTCGTGACTAAAAGGAACAACTTGGTCGGCGCACCGCGCGATAGCACGCCTGAGTCTGGATGGTCGTCCCAAACCTCGATGTAACCGGAGTTGGGATCGACGCTAGACTTTCCGGTAGGATTACTAGATAGCGACCATCTCCAAGTGTAATGCTTGGTCGCGAGCGAAACGTTGGGCCGCCGGTGTTTCAGCCTTCGGCAGCTCCCGCAGGCCACGTAAGCGAAGCCCTTCCGATGAGTAGACACGCTGATCCGTATAAGAACGGAAACGGTTTGTTGAGCTTAGCTGCGATCTGTGGTCGACTTGAAACTCTCGACAAGGCATGAAACTCCAAGGAATTTTTGTCAACTTTTGTCATAAGTAAACGACTGACCCTGATCTTAAGACTGCTGAAGCCACCATGCGGCCCACTGTTCTGAAGATGCGCGCCGATGCTCCGTTATCTGATTCGTCGGCTGGAGATCAGCCCGTAGCTGCGCGTGCGCAAGAAGGTAAGCTCGGCAGGCATCCGACAGTGGGCGAATCTCCATACCGTTCCAAAATGCGTCCATGTCGAGCAGCACTCGTAGAACCACCATCTTGTAAGACTTGTTGAGCGCGGTTAATTCAAGCATTCGAAACCACAGGTCGACTTCTTGGAATGCCGCCGTCTCCTGGGCGGTCAGGTCGCCTTCCGCTTGGACGAACGAAAACCAGTCATTGTGCAGAGCGCGAATCGTCCCCGGCAGAAATCCGCGGTTGAAAAGCTCCGGCATTGTCGGGCGGCGGCCTAATTCATCCCTCATTGCTCGATAGGCCTCCATCGCAGCGGCCTGATTTGTCGGCAGGAGCTGGCGCAGGAGGTCTTTCGCTTCCAAATCTATATTGAGAAGGCAGCCGGGCGGCAGGTTTGCAGTGCCGCCGTCCAGCCAACGACCCAGGCCTGTCCAAGTGCATTCATCGCCGCGCAACGAGAGGAGGTGAATGATTCGTCGAGCAAA
>JAFAXJ010000591.1 GCA_019241095.1 Verrucomicrobiota bacterium
AGATATTTTTGTCTGCAGGGTTGCAGGAAATTTCGCTGATGAGCATACAATCGCCAGCTTCGAATTCGCGGTGGCTGTGCTTGGCACCCCCTTCATCCTGGTTCTCGGACACGATAAGTGCGGGGCTGTGGACGCAACTATAAAGGCAGTGAAGGAAGGAAAAGAGTTCCCCGGCCATATTCCCGCACTTGTCGATGCCATTCGGCCTGCAGTCGAAGCGGCACAGAATCAGCCTGGTGATCTGTTAGATAATGCCATCAAACAAAATGTGCTGCTTAACGTAGAAAAGCTCAGAACCGCCAGCCCTATTTTGAGTGATGCTATTCAACAAGGCAAATTGAAGCTTGCGGGGGGCATCTACAAACTTGGCACCGGTCGCATAACCCTGCTAGTCAGCTAAGCAACTAACAGTTATCAGCTTCGTCGGGCGGACGGAGCGGATTCGGCGGTGAAGGTAACTATGAGCTGCCAGGCGAAATCTCTGCCACTACTCGCTGCTACTTGACTGGGTTTTCAGCGGAGCCCGTAGTTTTAGCGCCCGCGTGTTTCAAGAGAGCTAGTATATCACTGTCCGTTGAAAGGACCAACGTAGAGTCTTTCGTGAAAATTTTTTGATACGTTTCCAGGGTTTTGAGGAAAGCATAAAACTCCGCCGCTTGGCGATTTTGTGTGTAGGCGCGGGCGTAAATCTCTGTCGCTTTGGCGTCGGCCTCACCTTTGATTTCCTGCATCCTTCGATAAGCGTTGGACTGAATTTCATTGAGATCGCGATCGCGCTGGCCCGCGATCCGTGCGGCTTCTCCCTCACCCTCAGAACGAAAACGTTGAGCGATTTGAAGCCGCTCGCTGATCATGCGCTGATAGATGCGGTCGAGAACGTCGGGATTGTAATTGACTCGCTTGATCCGGAAATCGAGCACGTTGATCCCGAACTCGGACAGTTTTTGAGCAGCCGCTGCTTTGATCTCGTCTTCGATCTTAGTCCGACCGACCTGTATCGGCGGGAGGACACCGATAGTGCCGGTGGGACCACCTTTCAGTGTCTCGTCGCGCATCGGTTGGCGATTCTTGTCGGTGCGCACGATTTCAATCAAATCATGTTTGGCGATTGCATTGCGGGTTTCGCTGCCAAGAATGTCTTCCAGCCGCGATTGGGCACTGCGTTCGTCACGCAGACGAACAAAATAGGTTTTTGGATCTTCGATACGCCAGCGTGCGAATGTCTCAACGTGAATATACGTTTTGTCTCTCGTCGGTATCGCTACCGGCGCGCCATCCCATTCCAGAAAGCGTTTATCCAGTAGGTTCACATTCTGCACGAAGGGGATTTTGAAATGAAGGCCAGGCTCCGTAATGGGAGCGCCGACCGGTTCTCCAAACTGCGTTATAATCGCCTGCTCCGTTTGGTCTATCGTGTAAAAGGCGCCAGAGAAGACTAAAACCAGAAGAAGCAGGAGCGCAATAGCCGCTGCAGAAACCCCCTTGCTGATCATTGACGCGCCTCCAAAGGTTTGGTCGAAAGCGGCAGCACTGGAAGCAGTTGCCGTAAAGATTCGTCAACGATGATCTTCTGTCCCGTTTGAGGCAGAACTTCACCCATTGTCTCCAGGTAAAGGCGTGTGCGGGTAATCTCAGGTGCAATGACATACTGCTTAAGCACTGCAGTAAAGGCCGCAATATCCCCCTCAGCCTCATTGACGCGCTTAAACCGATAGCCTTCCGCCGCACGAACAGTCTGATCGGCTTCTCCCTTAGCCCTTGGCACAACCTTGTTATATTCCCCGTTGGCAACGTTGATCGCGTTTTCGCGATCCTGCTGGGCTTTGTTGACCTCATTAAATGAGGCTTGAACTTGACTTGGCGGGTTCACATTTTTCAATTGCACCTGATCCACGCGGATGCCGAGCCTGTATCGCTTGGACAGTTCTCGCATCCGGTTCAGTGCCTCAATCTCTATTTCTTGCCGGCCGATAGTAATCAGTTCGTCGACCGTGCGGTCCCCAACCACTTCACGCATGGCAGCCTCGGACAGATCGCGAAGGGTTTCGGCAGGGTTTCGCACTTCGAAAAGATACTGCCTCGGATCCTCAATGCGATATTGGACGACCCACTCCACAAGCGCCGCGTTCAGGTCGCCGGTGACCATTGACTTTTCCTCATCGGGATCATCTCCTGCCTGAATCGGATTGGTAAGTTGACCCGGCGATGAAAAGCCGAACTCTAACTTCAACTGGCGCCGGGTTGGCAGCACAGTCACCTGGTCAACCCAAAAGGGGATTTTGAAGTGCAGCCCCGGCTCAACCGTCTTTAAGAATTTGCCGAACCGCAGCACAACACCTTGGGAATCTGCCGCCACGGTGTAATACGATG
>JAFAXJ010000594.1 GCA_019241095.1 Verrucomicrobiota bacterium
CACAACGAGCTAACCAACAAGCCGCGGTGAAGACCAACTAACTGTGTTTTCTCAACTTTCCGATAAGCTCCAGGAGATCTTCAAAGATCTTCGTGGTCATGGAACGATCACGGAATCTAATGTCAATGATGCTTTGCGCCAGGTGCGCTTAGCATTGCTTGAAGCCGATGTCCATTATCAAGTCGCGAAAGATTTGATCGCCCGGATCAAGGACAAGGCGCTTGGCCAGGAGGTGTTACGAAGCATTACCCCTGGGCAACAAATCGTGAAGGTATTCTATGACGAGTTGACTCAATTGCTGGGAGGCGACAATGAACCGCTGAATCTGCAAAAACCGGCTCGGATCATGATGGTTGGGCTGCACGGCGCCGGAAAAACCACCTCAGCAGGTAAGTTGGCCCGCTACTTAAAAAAACAGGGAAATGCTCCTCTGCTCTTTGCTCTCGACCTGCAGCGTCCTGCCGCAATTGATCAACTGGCGACCTTAGGCACGCAGGTTGGCGTTCCGGTATTTCGGCCTGCTCCAGGCAAAACGGATGTCCTTGAGGCCGGCAAAGAGGCGCTGTTGTGGGCGGCCTCACAGAACGGGGACGTCCAAATATTTGATACTGCCGGCCGCCTTGAGATCGATGACGTGCTCGTGAATGAACTCAAAAGGCTCCGAGCAATTCTTGAACCGCAAGAGATTCTGCTTGTTTGCGATGCCGCAACGGGGCAGCAGGCCGTAAATGTCGCTAATCATTTTCACGAAGCTTTGCAGATTACCGGTTTGATTCTGACAAAACTTGACGGTGATGCGCGCGGTGGCGCAGCACTTTCAATGAGAGAAGTAACAAAGCGTCCGATCAAATTTGCCGGTGTTGGTGAGAAGCTTGATCAGTTTGAGCCTTTCTACCCTGAGCGCTTGGCCGGCAGGATATTAGGAATGGGCGATGTCGTCAGCTTAGTGGAGCGGGCGGCAGAGGCAATCGACGAGGAAGAAGCGGCGCAACTTGAGAAGAAGATGCGCACAGCCGGTTTCGATTTCAACGATTTTCTGGCTCAATTCAAAATGCTGCGTCGAATGGGTCCGCTAGAAAATATCCTTGGCATGCTGCCGGGCATGAGTAATTTGAAGGGATTTTCGGTCGACGAAAAACAATTGAAGCGGGTTGAAGCGATTGTCCTCTCCATGACGCCTGATGAACGAAAGCGTCCAGACATATTAAATGCAAGGAGACGGCAACGTATCGCCCGAGGCAGTGGCACTTCTGTGACCGAGGTAAACGCGCTTCTTCAAAGGTTTACTCAAATGAGGAAGCTAATGAAGAACGCTGGAAAAATGAAAAAGATGTTGGCCCGTGTCCCTGGGGCTGGAACACCTGGTAGATTGTAGAGGAGCTTGGGACCTCTTCTGCTGAGATTAGTATGTCTGTTTCGATTAGATTAAGAAGAGAAGGAACTAAAAACCGACCATTTTATCGTATTGTGGTTGCGGACAAGCGTAGCCCCCGAGACGGCAAATTCCTGGAGGCAGTCGGAAACTATGATCCCCGTCAGGTAGGGCAGAATTCTTCAGTTGATCTCCCGCGGGTAGATCACTGGATGAGGAACGGGGCAAAACCCAGCTCGACCGTGGCAAGTATTATTGTGAAAGCTCGCAAGAGGGCCGCTACCGAGCCGGAGATCTCTGTCATGCCGGCTGAGCGGGCCGTCGCGCCAGCTGTACCCACCACGCGGGCCGAACCGGCCACCACGCCGGCCGAACCGGTCGTCACGCCGGCAGAACCGGCCATCACTGAGCCAGTGACAGCTGGCTGATCGCAGGTGGAATCTTTTCTCGAATTCGTTCTGAAACAACTGGTTGAGTCGCCTGACGAGGTGGTTGTGACCAAGCTGGAACAGGGCAAGAAACTTGTTTTCAAAGTTGAAATGCGTAAGTCCGACGTAGGTAGAGTGATCGGTCGCAGCGGCCATACCATCACCGCTGTCCGGAACCTACTGTCGGCTGCTGCTTCGCGAACAGGACAGCAAGTGCTGCTTCAGATTGTTGACTAGCTGCAC
The DNA here is from genome assembly GCA_019241095.1 of Verrucomicrobiota bacterium. GTDB lineage: Bacteria > Verrucomicrobiota > Verrucomicrobiia > Chthoniobacterales > JAFAMB01 > JAFAXJ01. Next base: position 2,044 of record JAFAXJ010000594.1, read on the forward strand.
CTGAACCAGACGCCTTCACGCAAAGGTGTACTGTTTCACGATCACAACTTGTCCGTGCGCGTATCTCGCAAAATCGACAAACTCCGAACGGGGGAAGCATGGCGTAGCATGGTGAACGCCTTCTATCGTTGGCGCCGGCCCTTGGACGTTTCCGCTTTGGCCCGTGATCTTGAGTCAAAAGGGTTTCAGAAAATTCGCGATCGATATGCCGATCCAGAAAACAAGAAGGGTTGGCCGAAATATGTCGATGCGGAGAATCGGCTGGAGCTTGCCATTCGACAAGCGCGCGCCTTAGAGCTAGACCGCCGTCGATCGTTACAGATCTTAGATATTGGCAGTGGCGCTGGGTACTTTCTATACATCTGCAAACTGTTGGGGCACCAAGCAATTGGTCTCGATCTGGATTGGCCTCCGATGTACTTTGAGACTTTCAAGCTTTTTGGGTTACAGCGGATTATCTGGAGGATAGAAGCCTTTCAATCACTTCCGGCGCTTCAAAGAAAGTTCGATATCGTGACGAGTTTCGCAATCTGTTTCAATAATCACGGCTCACAGAGCGTTTGGGGTCGGAACGAGTGGCAGTTCTTTCTTGACGATGTAATTGCGCACTACCTGCAACCAAAAGGCACAATTTATTTGGAACTCAACCCGGAACCTTGGGGCTATCACACGCCGGAGCTGCAAGACTTTTTTCTCGAGCGCGGAGCGCGCGTAGCCGGAAAGCAGATCTGGCTTACCCCTTGCTCTTCGCATGGACCCCATAGGACTTTTGGTAGCCATGGATCTGGGAAGGACAAGTGAGACTTCTTCGCTACTCCGAATTGGCCAAACAAGCGGCGATAAATCCTCGAAACAGCGGATGAGGGGCATTGGGTCTGGATGAAAATTCGGGGTGGTATTGACAAGCTAGAAACCACGGGTGATCCCGTAGCTCGATTAATTCCACTAACCTTTCGTCCGGAGAAGTTCCTGAAATGACAAATCCGCGTTCCGTCATGGCCTGCTGATACTTCAGATTGTATTCGTAGCGATGCCTGTGACGTTCCGTTACCTGGTGAGTGCCGTAGACCCGTTCGGCTAAGGTATCTTTAACGAGGAGCGTAGGCCAACTTCCCAAACGCATCGAGGCCCCTTTTTGGCGCACTTCCTTCTG
>JAFAXJ010000230.1 GCA_019241095.1 Verrucomicrobiota bacterium
CTATCGGAGCAAACCTGCTTTTAAACTGGTTATTTACCTTTTCGCTAGGATTTGGCCAGCGGGGCCTCGCTCTTTCGACCGGGTTAGTGGCAGTGACAAACTTCTTAATCTATTACGTGATGATGCAGAGTCACGCCCGTACCTTGGAGAGCAATCGTTTGGTTTGGACTTTATTTCGGATCTTTGTGGCAGCCCTTTTTATGGGAGTTATTTGCCTGGCCGGCGATCGGTATTTGATCTCAATTGCTCACGGCAAAATTCAGCAGGCTTTCGCGCTGGCACTCGTGCTGGCTGTAAGCATACTCGATTACGCGCTGATGACGTTCTTGTTGCGTATGGAAGAAATGCAAGACATTTTGGCTATCGTGCAGCGCCGCTTTATGAAACGCCCATTGCGAGCGTAGTCCTAGCTGCAGCGAACATAATCTTTGCCTGCCGTCCTCTACAAAAACTATTTATGCAGATCCAAACCGTTGAACCAGAACCGCAGCAGAGCTCGAAAGCCTCCAGCCCGTTGTGGTTCAAAGAAGCTGTCATTTATCAGCTGCACATTAAAACGTTCTGTGATGCCAACAATGACGGAGTTGGAGACTTCCAGGGGTTGCTCGCCAAACTAGATTATCTGCGGAATCTGGGCGTAACAGCAATTTGGCTGCTGCCTTTCTATCCATCGCCGCTCAAAGACGACGGATACGACATCGCGGATTATTACAGTGTCAATCCTTCATACGGGACTTTGGACGATTTTAAGCAGTTTTTAGATGCTGCTCACGACGTTGGCTTACGCGTAATAACCGAACTGGTACTGAATCACACAAGCGACCAGCATGCGTGGTTTCAGAAATCCCGACGAGCCAAACCGGGCGATTCTTGGAGAGATTTCTATGTCTGGTCCGATAATGCGGATAAGTATCCAGAGGCTCGAATCATCTTTAAGGATTATGAGACTAGCAACTGGACCTGGGATCCAATAGCTAACGCCTACTTCTGGCATCGGTTTTTCTCCCACCAACCCGATCTGAACTATGACAATCCCGAGGTCAGAGCAGCCGCATTTCAAGTTCTCGATTTCTGGCTGGATATCGGGGTGGATGGTTTACGCTTGGACGCTGTTCCATACCTGATCGAACGAGAAGGGACCAGTTGTGAGAACCTGCCGGAGACCCATCAGATACTGCAAGAGCTCAGAGCACATATCGATGAAAAGTACTCTGGAAAAATGCTTCTAGCCGAAGCTAACCAATGGCCCGAGGATGCTGTCGCCTACTTCGGGAAAGGCAATGAGTGCCATATGGCGTTCCACTTTCCTTTAATGCCACGTGTCTTCATGGCTTTGCATATGGAAGATCGATTCCCGATCATCGACATTATCGAGCAAACGCCACCAATCCCTGATAATTGCCAGTGGGCGATTTTCCTCCGAAATCATGATGAACTAACATTGGAAATGGTGACGGAGGAGGAACGCGATTATATGTATCGCGTTTATGCTCGCGATCGTCGTTCCAGGATTAATCTCGGGATTCGCCGCCGACTGGCACCGCTCCTGGGTAATAACCGAAGGAAATTAGAATTAATTCATTCGTTGTTATTTTCCCTTCCCGGAAGCCCTATTCTTTATTACGGCGACGAAATCGGGATGGGAGATAACATTTATCTGGGGGATCGTAATGGAGTGCGCACCCCAATGCAATGGAGCGCGGATAAAAATGCTGGTTTTTCGCGCGCCAATCCTCACTCGCTTTTTCTACCGGTGAATATCGATCCGGAATTCCATTACGAGGCAGTTAACGTCGAAGTACAGGAAACTAACTTGTCTTCGCTCCTTTGGTGGATGCGGCGTGTAATTTCTATCCGAAAGCGTTTTCCGGCTCTGGGCGCCGGCGATTTCAAGATATTGACGCCGAGCAATCCTAAAGTGTTGGCATTTACTAGAAGCTATGACGCTCAGACGGTGCTGGTGGTAATAAATCTCGCACGTTTCTCGCAAGCAACTGAACTGGACCTAGCAAGCTGGGTCGGCTACACGCCCGAAGATACTTTTGGACATGGACGTTTTCCGGTAATCCATGATACTTCCTATCCAATTACCCTCGGTCCTCACTCTTCTTTCTGGCTTCTCCTGAGACCTCCGGAAGTGGCCGGTGTAGTGGATGGCGAGAGGATGCCTTTGATAAATTTCGAAGGCGCAGCATCTTGGTGGTCCAGTCAGAGCGGAATTCGATTTGTTGATCGAGATCTAACGCGCTACATCCAGCGCTGCCGTTGGTATAGAAGCAAGGCTGGATCAATAGTTAGAGTTGATATGATCGATCTAGTT
>JAFAXJ010000311.1 GCA_019241095.1 Verrucomicrobiota bacterium
AGCTAAGGGAACCGGAATGCCCATCCCAAAGGAACGTAAGAACCCTAGCCCTGATTTCCAAAACTGCCATGCGACCGTAACCGAGCGCAACCGACCCGGCGCTTTCAAGGGCGATTGATCGATTGACTTCCTCTTTTTTTGAGTTAAACGAGTGGCTCCCGGCCATCACTCCTTTTGCCTCGTGGTGTAACGGTAGCACCAGTGACTCTGGATCACTTAGTCATGGTTCGAATCCATGCGAGGCAGTTTGTTCAACACCAGCCACTTACATTGATTATCGAGATTGTCTGCAACAGTGGCTTGGACACTCCTTGGACATCTTTCTTACTCCGCCTGCACAAACGAATGTCTGGTCTGAGATTGGGCTCGGTCACTCTGGGTGGGACAACCTAATACTGTCGACGATTCGGAGGCATGCCGCCTGTCCCGCCAGTTTGAGGCCACAGCGGTCTTAGTAATCCCGTTTGAAAGTATTGTTCGCTGAGACTATGCTGCCTCTGTTCTTTGCATCTAGGAGGTAGCGCATGTCAGGCTTACAACGAAAAGTAATCGATTGCCGGAACTTTCCGAGCGAAAACAACTGCACGCTGGCAATCTCTGGTAGAGAAGAGGAGGTGCTCCAAGCGGCCGTTCACCACGCCGTCACTGTTCACGGTCATGAGGAGTCCCCTGAACTTCGTGAACAGCTTCGATCAATGCTTAAGGATGAAGTCGAAGTCAGCAAGGCAAGCGCTTGAGCAAAAGGCTCCCAATTTTAATTTCGGCGTCTTCTCGTCAGGTTGCGATCGAGAACAAGTAGCCTTTTTTGCTCCGGAAGCGAGATGCCTCTCAGTCTAGGGATTGAGCCAATTTTCTGAATGGGCCTCGAGGCGTTTTAGCATCTCTTGTTTTTTGATGTCTTTGATGTCGGTTGAATCGGCCCAAACGACTTACATCGCGGTCTGTATCGAGTACTCTCACCCGAGGTACTCAACGACGTTGTTCTTCCCGTGCGTGCCATGAGTAACGATTCTGGGTCTGCCAACTGCAGTTCAATCACAGGGCCATTTTCGAGCTGCACGCTAAATCTGGTGCCATCTTCGTGGGCTGTTTTTGATCTACTTCCCCGGCGAGATATTCGCGTCACCAGCCCCTTCTAATTTTATAGTCGACTGATCATTAAAACTTATTATCAGCGTTCCTGGTTCAGCTCTTGTGAATAGAACGCCTCGGCCTAAGGCTTCGATGGCCCGTTTGTCGGCCTCGCAGTTCTCCTGAAACTTTGAGAAGTCAGCAAAACCGCACGCGCATTCTGGCTGTGGCTAAAGAGGCGTTCGCCAAAGCCGGGGCAAACGCCAGCCTGGATGACATCGCAAAACAGGCTGGCGTCGGACCTGGAACGCTCTACCGTCACTTCCCCTCACGGGAGGACCTTTTGAAAGCGGTGTATCAGGCCGCCGCGGAAAAGCTGGCGATGGCAGCGACGGGTTTTGCCGAAACTCTGTCTCCGGTGGAAGCGTTGCGGGCCTGGATGATGTTGTTCGTCGACTACCTAGCCGACAAGCAGATTATCGCACCTGCGCTCAGCGCATGGGTCGATGATCCTCACCAGGTTTACGAAGCCTCTTACGGCCAGACCAGGGAAGCCGTGCGCGGCCTGGTCAAACGCGCGGTCCAAAGCGGCGACCTTCGCGCAGACCTGGATGCCGTCGACCTGTTGCGGGCGCTGGCTGGCGTCTCCAGCGTCGGGGCCAGTCCAAACTGGCAGCAAAGCGCCCGGAAATTAGTGGACATTCTGATTCAAGGATCTCGGCCAAACACGTAGGGCGGCAATGATCCCATCTCGCAGGCTTGGACTCCGAATGTGCCCGCCGGCTACGTTGCGGCCACGTCGCGGCCACGTCGCCTCGTCCCGGATCATCTGGCGGTCGAGGAGATAACGGGTAGCCCACCGATAGGTTGGATTGAACATCTGCGCCGAAATCGAAAAGATCTGGGACCTTTGGTACGAGCGGTACGGAAATAGGGATTTGGTTCGATGCATCGGACGCAGAGCCTTCTTAAGGGCCGCTCGGTCTGCGCTGGCGGACGGCCCCTCCAAAAGTGTTATATCACCTTATCCAAGGTGATGGGCAGTTCGCAGTTTCTGAATTTTTCGGAATCATTTTACGCCAGAATAAAATTCGTGACCTACCAGCGCGCGTTTGAAGCAGGGTCGACCTCCTGGTCGGCCGTTCCGGCCCGCAGCGCGCAATCCAATGAGGCAAGCCAGACAAAGCTGGCCGGGATCTTCAGAAAGGCAAGGTCGCCGTTAACTTCAATGGATCGCGGTAGTCGCGCCATGGTGGATCAGTTTCGATGGTCTTTCCAAAGCCGAGCCAAACGTGGTGTTCGGTCTGCCGCGAGCTGAGCATAGCTCTCACGTTGCTCTACTCCAGCAACCTGGAGTTCCCGCCATCTATTGCCGCATTTCACAGTCTGGGCCTTAGGAATGTGCCTCCTAAGACGCAAGTTCCTGCGTAGCGCTCCATTCGAAAGGAACGAATCATGCCAAATAGCGCGCAAGATTCTATGCCAAATCATTCGCAGTGACACCTC
>JAFAXJ010000479.1 GCA_019241095.1 Verrucomicrobiota bacterium
CTGGCCGTTTCTGTCCAGCTAGCGAGCGCCGAGGCGGAGCCTCAGCTCGTCTACGGTTATTCGTATTCTTCCGGAATGCCCAGCGGTGCTCGTGTTGGCGGCGATCTGCGTGAACCGCTTTTCCTGCTCGGGTGTGAAGTGGACTTCCATGGATCCGGAAACTATTGGAAACCGCTCCTCGGGCAACGGTTATGAAACTGCGAGGAGGGGTAGACTGGCCGGGGCTTTCTCTCCAGATCGCGCATTGTCTGAATGAGCTTACAGATGAGCTTTTTCGGGCCGGTGGTTTCGGTCGTTGGCATCAGTCTCTGAGGGGTTCGAATTGGACACCGATCGGCGTTCAATGTATTTTAAAATTCGGGTCGGCTTCATCTTCGAGATTTCCAAGCATCCCTCGTTGATAACGCTCGAAAGCAGCGAAAGCGATCATGGCAGCATTGTCAGTGGTTAGCTTGGGATCAGCCAGTTTTACTGCCAAACCGGCTTTTGAAGCTGCTTCCACCAAATTTTTCCTGAGGGATTGATTACAACTGACACCTCCACTGACGGTAACAATTGATGCTTTGAACGTTTTAGCCGCTTTGATAGTCTTGCGGACGAGGACTTCGACAACAGCTGCCTGGAAAGACGCACAGAGGTCTGCTTCAAAATCTCCTCGAAGACTTGGCAAAAGATAGCGAACAGCGGTTTTCAATCCGCTGAAGCTAAAGTCGAAGTCCCCACTGGCGAGCATGCCGCGCGGAAATTTATACCGGTCTGGATCCCCTGATTCCGCCAATCGCTCAATGATTGGGCCTCCGGGATAAGGTAATCCCAAAAGCCGGGCTACCTTGTCGAAAGCTTCCCCTGCAGCATCATCCCGTGTTTGTCCCACAAGGATGTATTTACCCAGGTCTACTAAATGCATGAGCATGGTATGCCCTCCGCTGACGATAAGGCCCATCGACTGGACAGGACACGCAGCTTCGCCGAAAAATGGTGAAAGTAAATGTCCTTCCAAATGATTGATTCCGACGAATGGTCGATCCAAACCGATAGCTAATCCTTTTCCGGCGGCATACCCTACGAGCAGTGAGGTTAATAAACCTGGACCACGGGTTGCACTGACACAATCAACTTCGCGGAGTTGAATATGAGTCAGCGCCGATCGCAAGATCGGTCCCATCTTGGCTAAATGATTCCTTGAAGCTATTTCAGGCACGACGCCTCCATAACTCCGATGCACATCGATCTGACTCGCCACTTCCGAACACAGCAGTCGGCTTCTGCCCTGCAGGACTGCAACCGCCGTTTCGTCACAGGAAGTCTCGATCGCTAGTACGGTAGGTTCACTCACTCCCGTGCACTCGACTGCGACTTGTCGTTCTGCCGATAAATCATGATTCCCTTGAGCGCATCTACGGCCCGATCAAGTTGCGAATCTTTCTGCTCAGCCACGACTTTCTGCTCGTCCGGATTCAGCACACCATCCCTGCGACGCAGCAATAACGCTCGTTCCTGCTCGACTGATAAAGAAGCATGTATGTTCGGCGTCACCCCGTTCCCATTGATAATTTCTTTTCCAGGGGTGAAGTAACGAGCGGTTGTCAATCTCAACGCAGAGCCGTCCGGAAGTTGGATCACGCTTTGTACCGAACCTTTGCCAAATGTTGTTTCGCCGACTAAAATCGCACGATTAAGATCTTTCAGAGCGCCAGCCACAATTTCAGAACCACTTGCGCTTCCGCCATTCACGAGCAGGACTAGCGGAAAGTTTGGATGCGTTCTCGCGTGACGATCTGTACGGTACTCACGTTTCTGAACCGCGTCGCGTCCCTGCGTGTACACGACCATCGTCCCAGGTGGAAGGAACATCCCGCAGACATCGACAGCGCTGGTCAATAAGCCGCCCGGGTTGAAGCGCAGGTCGAGAACCAAGGCCTGCATTCCTTTAGCTTGCAGCTCATTCAACTTCTGGTCTAAGTCCTGAGCAGTAGGTTCGTTAAATTGGGTAATCCGCACATAGCCTATTTTAAAGTCACCGGTCTGATCTGGATCCAAGATCTTCGAATCTTTGACACTCGGAACATGAATGATTTCACGTTCCAACGAGTAATCTCTAGTCTCTTTGTTGGACGAACGATAAATCGTCAGAGTTACCTTTTTTCCTGGGTCACCCTTCAAGAGATTTATCGCATCCTGCAAACTCATCTTTTCAGTAGTAATGCCGTTGATTCTAAGGATCTGGTCCCCCGGAAGAACGCCCGCGCGAAATCCTGGTGAATCTTCCAGGGGCGAAATGACAGTAATAACTCCCTGTCTACTGGATACGATGATACCCAGGCCACCAAATTCACTTCTTGTCTCGTCCTGCATGTTACGGAAATCTGCAGGTTCCATCAATTGGCTGTGCGGATCGAGAGAGGCCAACATTCCGCGCAAAGCTGAATAGGTTAGTTCGCGATAGGAAATCTTACCGGCATCGACATAGTCCTGGCGTATCAATTGAAGAGCTCGCGTAAAAACGGTTAGATTGCCGTAGCCTGCCTCATCCGGATCAGCAGTCGCGCTCGAGATTAAGAACCGCGCACCGACCACCAGGTTGAAGGTCACGAGCGCAGCCAAAACAATATAAAAAATCTTTCGCTTCATCAGACTAAAGGGTCAGCAACGATCGAAGCCGGTATAACGACTTTGAGTTAACGCCCTGGACTATGCCGCGTCTTTATCTTGTTTGCGTCGGATCAATGGCG
>JAFAXJ010000176.1 GCA_019241095.1 Verrucomicrobiota bacterium
TGATGAGAGTCTATCTACCAAATCCCTTGTCATTCTGACGCGGTCCAAAAACGAGGCCAGGCCTGTAGTAATCGGCAAAAATGATTCACCTGAAGCGCTCGAATTGCCGCGAACAACAGAAAGCTTCTCCTCCAACTGATTAGCTAAATTTTCGAAGTAGGATAAACGCAACATCGCAGCGTTTCCTTTGATAAGATGAATGGAACGAGAAATCCTTTTAACAAGCCTCAAGTACCGGCCCGAGCGTTGTGCGCTGGTCTCAGTTGCATTGCTGCCAAACTGCTCCTGCTCGAGCATTCGTAGTATACCCAGGATTTCATCTTTGGTGTTATCAAGAAAATGTAATAGTAATATCGGCTCTACATGCATTATCCCAAATAAGGTAGTAATCTGAGACTCTGCTTTTGCTTCGTTTTCACGAATCTCTTTTTTTAACGAAATCCGCGAAGTTGAATCGACCGTCGTCACCATGATTTGGGTCGTTTTACCCTGATCCATAATTCGATTAAATCTGAAATCTAGAAACTTACTACATTGCAACCCGGCCGCATTGACGTATTGGAACTCGACCTCGCTCAGCGGATTAGTCTGTTGAACGAGCTTTTCTTTGACTTTCGGGTTCAGCAAAAGCTCCAGATAACTCTGAGTTGCTATTAGCGTGCCTTCAGGAATAACAGGGAGAAGATTCGGGTCTGGCCGAAGCAGATCAAGAAAGTTTTTTCCAACAATGTCACGTCTGAAAATTTCTCTCGTCATTCTTGAGTAACCGGGCTGAATCGCAAAGCTCCTATCCAAAAGAAAAAGCGCTTCATTTACAGTCTCCAGGATTTTGTGCACATGGCGATTTCGCTCTTCAACGTGGTCAATCATGCTGTTAAATCGTTCAGCAAGAAATCCGATCTCATCGTGGCTGGAAACTTGAGCTCGAGCCGTGTTGTCCCCTAAACTGATTTTCTCGGCAGCACTAACCAGCTGCGCTATAGGCAAAGAAAGGAAATGCCCAAACAACAAAGATCCAATTACAGCAACAAAGATGGTTACTAATCCGAAAAGAAAAACAAGCCAGGTCAAATGCGCTGCAGGAGCAAACGCTTCATCTGTATTGATAGTAATTACCAATCCCCACTCTAACCCACTAACATAGATCCGAGTATATACGCCTAACGATTGTCGACCTAACTCATCGAAAAATGTAATCGCTCCTGCGTGGGGTTGGTTGCTGCTGAAAACACTTTCAATAGCCGCGTTTTTTAGCGGGCTCGTGAGAATAGCAGTCGCAGGCAGAGGCTGGCCTTCCTGCGAAAAAGAAGGCGATTTCATGACATCCTGCATGAGTTCCCTGAATCGAGGCTCGGACCGCAATTTGCGATCAGGTCCAACCAGATAAGCGTCACCCGTTTTTCCAAGTCCTACCTCTAGCCAGTGTCCTTCAAAACTGACTAAAGCGGTGAATACAGAGCTCGGTATTTTTTGAACAAGCACCCCAAGGCGTCCTCCCAGCCGATTGTTAATTGGACATCCTAGAAACATCATCGGTGCCCCGTACGCGGCAGGATAACGCTCCATATCGGTGATGACCACCTGATCGATAGTATTACGGTCTGACATTGGAACAAACAATGCCATGGAGAAGACTCGATTCAGGTTGGATGCCGAACGCCAACCCGTAAAGACGTTAGTGCCAAAGTCCCAGCTTTTGTCAAAACTGTAAATCACATTACCTTTGTCATCGATCAGCAGAAAATCGAGATAGTTGTTTCGCCTTACTAACGATTCAAAAAGGTTATGGTAGCGATCCATTGCTCGCGCAAAGCCAGTTTTGATAAATGCTATCCGGAACGAGCTCGGCAGATTCTGGTTGGCAGCGATTTCTGATAAAGCATGTTCCGCAAGCCTTGCACCTGTTTCGGAAGACGCCTTGAGGATGTAAACGTATTGTAGAAGAAGCCCTTCGGGGCTTAAATCGGCAAACTGTTCAAAACCGCTAAACGGCCCTTTGATCTTTTGTAGATCTGCCATAATCCCGCTTTGGTATTCGGTTTGCAATTGCTGCTTGATATCAGCAAGAAATCCGGGGTCGGGGTGAAAACCTGCAGTTTGTAAATCTTGAAAAAGGTGCTGGTAGCCAAATGACAACTCAGTCACGGCATAGCGGAAGGTCTGCATCTCCGACTGCGTTGCAAGCTCACCCTTTTCGTTGGTTACGAAAGTGTCAATG
>JAFAXJ010000293.1 GCA_019241095.1 Verrucomicrobiota bacterium
TGGAGCGGCTGCGAGCCCTGACACTCGAACGGAACGCCACGCTTTTCATGACCTTATTAGCCGGGGTAGCCAGCCTTCTTCAACGGTACTGCGGCCAGGATGAGATTGTGATCGGGGCCCCTGTAGCGGGACGGAATCGGACGCAGACCGAAAACATTATTGGCTTTTTCGTGAATACGATTGTCTTACGCTGCGATCTTCGCGGAAATCCGACTTTTCGGGAGCTCGTAGCAAAAACTCGGGACCTGACGACCCGGGCTTACCGGTATCAGGACCTGCCGTTCGAAAAAGTGGTCGAGGAACTTCATCCGGATCGCGATCTAAGCCGAAATCCGCTTTTTCAGATCGTGCTGAATGTGGCTGATCTATCCGGCGCTCGCGCAGAACGGGGAACAAAGGAGCCTGCTCGAATGAACACCGCCACTTCCCCATTCGATTTGGTGATTCATTTGCGAGCAGGTACCGAGTTAACGGGGGATGTTGAGTACAGTAGTGAACTTTTCGACCCTGCTTCGATCGAACAACTTGCTCAACGGTTCGCCTTGTTTCTGGATCGGCTCGGTGACAAACCTGATGAACGATTAAGCGAAATTTCGATCCATACCGATTCAGAACAGAGCCAGAGGGTCATTGGCGGCCTTTTCGAGCTGCCAGGCAGTTTGTCGCCTTCTGTCGTCGAGTTGATTACAGCGCAAGCTGAGCGTATGCCCAGTCGGCCTGCGGTGGGCTCATTGAGCTATCGAGATTTGGACCAGGCTGCAAACGGAGTAGCCTGTGATCTGACCTCCAGAGGAGCAGGACCCGATACTTTGGTGGCAGTCTCTTTGCCCCCCGGAGTGGATTTGATTGTTGCCTTACTCGGGATCTGGAAAGCTGGCGCCGCTTACCTCCCCTTGGATCCGCACGATCCCCCGGGCCGCCGCCAGCAGATCTTGGCGCAAGCTAAACCTGTTCATCTGTTGGAGCATCCAAGCCAGCTGGCCATGCCCCAGAAACAAGGTCCATCGATCGTTATAAATCCCAGTCAGCTGGCCTATGCCATTTTCACCTCGGGAAGCACCGGAACGCCTAAAGCAGTTTTGGTTGAGCATGCGTCTGTGGCGAATCTGATCGACTGGCACGTCCGAGCCTACGCGGTTACCGAGGCGGATCGAGCTACCCTGGTCGCTAACCCGGCCTTTGACGCCGCAGTCTGGGAGATATGGCCTTATTTAACACAAGGAGCGAGTCTGCATGTGCCCCCACCTGATGTGACTTCTGACATTCTGGACTGGCTGGCTCGCGAACGAATCACAATTACTTTTTTGCCGACACCCTTGGCAGAAGCGATTCTCACCCAACCGATGCCGCCCGGCTTGGCGCTTCGCTACCTTTTGACCGGCGGCGATCGCCTGCGACGCCGGCCGCCCCCGGGATTACCGTTCCGACTAATCAATCACTACGGACCGACCGAAACGACGGTGGTCGCCACGGCGGGTTTGATCACCCCAAAAGATGATGCGTCAGCTCCCTCGATTGGCTATCCGATCGATCATGTTTTTGTGATCATCGCTGACCAGTACGGTCATCCGCAGCCAATCGGTGTTCCCGGTGAGCTCTGGATCGGTGGGGCGGGAGTTGCCCGAGGCTATCTTGGTTTGCCGGATCTGACCGCAACGCGATTTACTCGTCATCAAGGGCAGCGAATTTATCGCACCGGCGATCGAGCCAGATACCGCCCGGACGGGAAACTTGAATTTCTCGGCCGACTTGATCGGCAGATAAAGGTGCGAGGATTCCGAATCGAACCGGGTGAAATCGAAAGCCAGTTGCACGCCCACCCCGGTATTCAGGCCGCCAGAGTGGTCTTGCGCGAGAATCGCCTCGTGGCTTATGTCGTGCCAGCCTGTCTGGAGCAAAAGAATGATAGCCTGCGGTCCTTTTTGAAGGCTCGCCTGCCCGCTTACATGGTCCCGGCCAGTTTTCAATTTCTTCCAGCGTTGCCGTTATCTGCGAATGGCAAAATCGCAGAGCATGCCTTGCCCGATCCAGAGGGAGAAGTGCAGGTTTATGTTGCTCCCCGCACAGCGACCGAACGGCTGATCGCAGGAATCTGGACTGAGTTGCTCGGTGGTGATCCCGTCGGGGTAGAGGATGATTTTTTTGCCTTGGGCGGACATTCCCTGCTCGCAATGCAGGTCGTCTCGCGAATTCGCGCGGCGCTCGGCTTGGAATGTTCGATTCGAACTCTTTTTGATTGCCCGACGATCGTTACCCTGGCCAATGCGCTTGAGAAAGCGCCGCCGAGCAGCGCTCCTCCACCGATTCAGCCGGCCGCACGGGAAATGTACCGTGCTCGCGTCGGTGCGGACGGCAAGACGATGCTGAACGGGTCTCATCGGAAATTGTTAGAGTTGGAGAACACCGATCCGTGGGGATACGAAACCGGAAGATGAGCTCATCGCTTCCCGGCTGAGCAGCCGTTTGCATTTCTGCTTGCTGATTGTTTCTGACGTCTGCGGGGCGTTTCTAAAACGATCTTGGACCAAGCAGGCCTCTCATGGCAACGGACACCTTATCAGAAGCTAAAAGATGTTACGAAAGGTCGACTGTGTCATGATTCGGGTCGAGAATATCGAAGCCGCAGCTTTGTACTATGCAGATGTATTTCGTCTTCATCCTCGATGGAGTGGGGGACGGCTCGGTTGGTCACGCATTTCAGGAGACCGATGCTGAATTGTGCTGTACTCGACCCGAATATTGCCTCATCAGCCGAGGTCTACTATTTGGTCGAGGACGTTTTAACCGCTGTACATGCCTATGCAGCACAAGGGCGAGGGCCATGAGCTGCTGGAAAGCCGAAAGACGGAGGGCAAGCTCATCTTGACCCTCGCGGATTGACCGGCATCTCGGCCCTCCCGAACGTTCTAACTAAGCCTGTCGAGGCTGCCGTGTCTCTGTCAGGTACGCGCAAGCTAAAGGCTTGCTTCGGCTACCGGCGATTGATCGCCGGGCTGGGCCGTACCCGCAGAGTTCGTCGGAGAGGAGCCCAAATATTCGGGTTTCGTGTGTCGTCGCCTACTTCACGCGCTTCCAGACCGAGTAAGCGCTTCCGGAACCGGTAGATGGAGTGGGATTGGTAGTGGTTAATTCGTCCCCGGAAAGTATGAAAAGTCGTTTCTGATCGACGCCTCTCCAGTTTGGAAACGTACTGCCCTCAATGTGATACGTAATGATTTTATCCACCTCGCTCACTGAGTATGTACCGAAGTAGGCAAGGCCACCCTGCACAGCTGCCTTGTTTTCTTCTGGAGTTCCTGTCTCACGATTGCCGGACGCGAATTTGGGAACATCCGAACGAAGAAAGATTGTGGCAAAGCGACCGTTAGGGGCGAAGATCAATTGGCCTTGTGGGTTGGGACCGAAATAATCGGTCTTCTTACCGTCCTGCTCTCGCGTGATCGAAACCAGCGTCCAAGTGCCCACAAGATCCTTGGCCGTTTCCGCGACCGCCTTCTCCCTGGGCAGAAAAACGCCGAAAATCAGCGCTGATGCGGTGAAAACAGACGAAATCATGCGGTTCATGGTGATCCTTGGTTCGGGGGTTATAGCTCGGCGCTCGTGATGAGCGCGTATCACAACGCGAGCAGGATATCACAATTCCAGCCGGCGGCGTCAACCGATAGTTGGTCAGACGTATACCGTTGACCCGCCCCGCTTCCAACCCTTTATCACATTATTGCAACCAGATGGACGATACATGGTGCCTCTTCTGGAGCGACTTGAATGTTACAAAGACCGTCATTTTAACACGTCGCACAGTGTTGGCAATTTTCGAGCCAATAATCCCTCAGTATCCAGAGCAAAGGCTTTGGCGTTATAAGCATTGCCGATATCGCCCCGTTAGACGCAACGAACGATTATCCTTTTGATGTTAACCGTTCGGAAAGATTCGAGAGGAAATTGATGAGGCCGTATCGCTAGCGTGCTAAGATACGATGTAGATCTTATCGTGCTGCCATAAATCTCGCTACTGCACGCCGGCAATAGGCTAACATTAACAATTGAGCAAAGTGAGCCTTGGAAAGCGTCTTCACGGGTCTTCTGATTCCCAGTCAGTGCCGTCGTACGGTTGGATTGGAATCACGCGAGCCAGGATCACCGTCTTCGTAGTGTCGTCAT